>DATFIH010000033.1:0-2764 GCA_035270205.1 Clostridia bacterium
ATTATATCCTGATGATTATACCAATATCACATCATGGTTAGAAATGAAGAATATGTCTTCTATTACGGTACCTTTTCAAGGCAATCAGGTAGAATATAAAGCTTTCAATTATGATCCATTGGGAGCAGCATCAGAATGCAATAAATATATTTATTTCAAACGCACTTATACCAATAATGAGGGTATGGCTGTTGAACAGATATATTCATATTCGTGGAATATTATTATTAATCTACTTTTGCAAGAAGAAGATTTGGGCATAGATGATATCGTTGCCACACACCAGAGCAGTTCGGGAAGTATGGTATCTTATACGGGCGCTTGGATTAATACCTCACTTCGTTTTGTTATCACAACCAATTGGATGAATATTAACAATAAAGATTTTGATACTTCCGACGAATTATTGTTTTACTCGATTGATGAAAAGCCTGCGCACGATGTCAACAAAGAATGGATAGCGATGAGCAATAATGTTTTGACGCTGTATGATAGTTTGGAGAGCAGGGTATTTTTTAAGGTAACTAATATCAGCCAAAGCTTATCGTCAATACATGAGTTTGAATATCAAGTCAATTTGGATAGAACAACACCTACGTTTGATGTAAGTGCAGTAACAAAAAATATAGATGGTGATGAAGTGCCTTACCGCAATACTTTATGGACGAGTAACAGCGTGTATTTTACGATAACGCCAACAAAACAAGCAAACGAAAAAGATTATAGTCCTATCACCTATTATTTCCGCACCAACACACAGCCGAATTATGAGGTGTACAACAGTAGTGTTCCGTATCCTTGTCTTTCTTCGGTAGCAGGATTAAAATTCAAGGCAGTAAACGCTGCTGGAACTTCAGAAGAAAGCGAAGAGTTTGAAGTTAATATAGACAATATTCGTCCAGTAGCTTCTCTTACGGTGTTAACCGAAGACCCATTAGACAGCAATGCGACTAAACCACTAACTCAAAGCCGCATCCCAGTAACGCTTATTGATGAAGACTCATTTAATGATGCACTTATCACGTATGAGACACTTTATTATCTTTCAAGCAATAATTATATTGCTATAAGTAACTTTATACCTGGCGTTTCTCAATATTATTATTCCGATAACAAATATTATGCCAACGATAAAGTATTTTTTAACGTTTACAACAGAGGTGTAGGCGGTAATATCATACCAAACGAAAGTCCACTTACATATTATTATTCGGTAAAGATAGGCGATGGCGAGTATTCCAGTCCTTCAACTCTGAAAAGTTTTGGTTGGGACAGCAATAATAATAAATTCTTTTCTATGCAAGACAGTATTTTGTCGGGTATATCCAGCAATAGAAGTTATCGTTTTTGGATACAATCAGACGCTGGACTTATAAGCGAAATGGTAGAGTTTAATGCAGTACTTGTAGACGATTATTTTACCATTGAAGTTGAGGAGATTTCTTATTCTGCCAACGCTCAAGGTTGGGCTAGTACACCTATTCCTGTTTATGTAACGGTACCAACAGACACAAGAGTTATAAAAGATTCTAACGACAACATAACGGGTTATACCGAGCCCACAACAAAGTATATTTTTTATTATGCGCCTGTGGAAATTTCCAATGTTTTATATTCTGCCGAAGGTTTTTGTGTAGAAAATATAGATAACGGACGAAGCATATATCGTTTCTATTTAAGCGCAAGCGCCAATTCCGCATTTATAGTATACGCTAAAAACATGGCAGGGAAACCTAGCAATAACACCTATCAGAGCGAAGACAAGATAATGATCGATACGACATTGCCAGTAGCGTGGATAGAAGCATTTGTGCAAGACGAAGACACACAAGGGCCTACTTTGATTGAGGCGCCATCCGGCACGTGGGTAAGTGGTAGTATTTATCTTACGTTAAAAGCAGAAATTGGTATAAGCAGTATTTATGCATATCGTTTACATTATGTTCCGGACGCATTCGGCAAACCTATACGCGACAACGAAACCGGCAAAATAATTTGGCTTGATAATTCTAGCGTAATAGCTCAAGATGAAGCAATCGAGGGTGTTGCATATTATCATCAGGAAATAAGATTACCCAATGAGTCTACAATTAAAATGACGGAATATTACTGCTACCGCATATACACAGGAAGCGGCGTTTATATTGATATAGAATATATTGCAAATTTAGTTGATCCCCAAGCAGCTATAGAATTAGATTCAATTGCTATTTTAGACACAGATTCTTATGACCCCAACGATGAAGGTGTAGAGGTACAGTTGCTTAATGGTAATCGAATGGTCATTAAAGAATCTTTTGAAAAAAAATCTTTCAGTGAAGATTTTTATATAAAACTCTTTTCAGATAGTGTACATTTAGGACTGTTTGAATATCAGAAGTATAATTGGACTACCGGCGAGTACGAGGATGTAGTTAGTTATGACGATTATATAAGAGTTAGTATTCCGATAAATAAAAGAAAGAGTGAAAATGTTATTAGAATAAAATTAGTCAGTAAAGCTGTTAATTATAAAAGTGAGTTTAAAACTAGTGTAGGCTATTATGATATCGTTTATGATTATAATACTCTTAACATAACCATAGATTATTCGGCTAACGCAACCGCATCACCTGATACAAATTGGAAAAACGGAACTTTAAACGTTTCGGTCAGCTTGCAAACATCCGAAGGCGGCAATGATAAAGAGCTTACCCTTGAAGATAAGGAAAACTATACTTATTATTATATGCTAATAAACTATTATGGTTTTATAAGCGAAAAC
>DATFIH010000034.1:0-8195 GCA_035270205.1 Clostridia bacterium
CAATATCCTCAGTGCAAAATTCCCCAATATCGCCCAAATGACACAAGCTCAGCCCATCTGTTATAATTTTAGTTATGAGAGTTTTTCCTCTTAAATTGCCGCCCATATTGTCATGATTACGGCAAAAGGTAATAATCTTAATATCATTGTAACAATATTCACCGATGTTGTCAATAACCTTTTTGTAACTATTAACATTATTAATCGCTGAATGATCTTTATGACTATGACTAGTGATAACAACATCTGCGCTCACCTTCGGCATTTTTCTACCTACATAACTATCGTACGGGTCTGTGAGTATAGTTGTTGCTTCGTCATTGCTGATTAAAAAACAGGAATGGCCTAGCCATTTAATTACCATTTTATTTCTTTAATAACTCATTTATGCGTTCTGCGCTGCTTAGCAAATCAGCTACAGACTTATTTTGATTGCAATATGCGACTATATACGATATGTATTTACTTAAATCAGCCTCAATATACCAAGGTTTTAATTTTAATTCTGGATTTGTATAAGTAAGATTGGTACTTAAAACTGCTGTAAATAAACCTTCGTCATACGCTTTTTGGAATTTTTGAGTTCCTTCTGTAAACAGAGCGAATGTAGCATTTAGGAATATATTGCTTGCGCCCTCTTTTTTCAAGTGAGTACAAAGCTTAATCATACTATCGCCCGTTGCAATTATGTCGTCAGCCACAATTACGTTTTTACCTTTAACCGAGCTTCCGATATATTCATGCGCAACAATAGGATTGCGTCCGTTAACTACAGTAGAATAATCTCTTCTCTTGTAGAACATACCTAAATCAACTTCCAAAACTGATGCATAGTATATATTTCTGTTTACTGCTCCTTCATCGGGAGAAACAACCATAAATTTTTCTTTAGTAAGTTCCAAATCAGGGAACTTATTGCGTAACGCTTTCAATATTTGGTATGTGGGAAAGAAATTATCAAATCCCATAAGCGGTACTGCATTTTGCACTCTGGGATCGTGCGCATCAAATGTAATAATTTCGCTAACGCCCATTGCGTATAGCTCTTGTAACATTTGCGCACAGTCTAAAGATTCGCGCGAGTTTCTTTTGTGTTGTCTGCCACCGTATAAAATAGGCATAATGACTGTTATTCTTTCAGCTTTGCCGCCCGCTGCGCCTATTATCCTTTTAAGGTCAGCATAATGATCGTCAGGTGACATATGATTGGTACTGCCTATCATATTGTAGGTACAATGATAGTTGCCAACGTCTACTATTATGTATAAATCACGTCCTCTAACACTATCTTTGATAACACCCTTGCCGTCGCCTGTAGTAAAACGTGGGCATTCGTTTTCAAGAATAAACGTATCTTTTTTAATAAAATCTGCTTTTCTTTTGGATAAATCTCTGTTGTACCAGTTGACTAAATAGTTGTCAACTCTGTTGCCCATGTCCTTTGCACCCTCAAGTACAATTAATCCTAATGGAGCAACTGCAGTAGGTTCGTCAAAAACCTCTGTAAAAAAAGTAGGCATTTCTCGCTCTCCCTTTCCTTAGTTTGTTATTAAAATTATATCACGGTAGCCAACTTTAAGCAACCGAATTTCGACCTTAAAAAATGACACAAACATTATTTTGTGCCATTTTTATAATTTTACGTTTGAATGAAACAACTATCGGATTCTTCTTCAGTGTCATCTGAACTATTAAAAGGATCATCTATGGATTTTCCTTGGAATTGAGACTTATAAAGGTCAGAGTAAAAACCACCTTTTGCCATAAGCGTCTCATGATTGCCTTGTTCGACAACATCACCGTGATTCATAACAAGTATTATAGCAGCGCTTTTTATTGTGGATAAACGGTGAGCTATAACAAAACTTGTCCTGCCTTGCATCATTGCAAGCATAGCGCTTTGTATGTATTGCTCTGTTCTGGTATCCACACTGCTTGTAGCTTCATCTAAGATGATAATCTTAGGATCTTTAAGTATAGCTCTGGCTATTGTCAAAAGTTGTTTTTGTCCTTGACTTATATTGCTGGCATCATCATTAAGTTCGGTATCATAGCCATTTTCCATACTAAGTACAAATTCGTGAGCGTGAGCTTTTTTGGATGCCTCAATTATTTGTTCTCTGGTTGCATCTGCATTTCCGTATGCAATATTATCGGCAACTGTTCCTTTAAATAGCCACGTATCTTGCAACACCATACCGTATAAACTTCTTAAATCGTCTCGGTTAAGGTCTCTTAAGTCCACACCGTCTATAAGTATGCGCCCTTTATCAATATCATAAAAACGCATCAAAAGATTTACTAAAGTAGTTTTTCCAGCGCCTGTAGGTCCTACTATTGCTATGCTCTCGGCAGCGTTTACGTGCAAATTCATATCGGTGATGAGCGATTTATCTTCGCAATAGCTGAAGGCAACGTTTTCAAAGTCAACTTCGCCTCTAAAGCCGGACATATCTCTTTTGGGTTTTTCTTCGACTTCTTCTTCAAGGTCTAGCATTTTGAATACCCTTTCTGCGCTTGCAATGGCAGACTGTATAGTATTTGCAATGTTACTTACGTTTTCTATAGGCTGTGCGAATTGACGAGTATATTGTATACACGCTTGTATATCGCCTATGCTTATAATTCCTAAGCCTGCCCGGTATCCACCAAAAACGCAAATCGCAACATAACAAAGGTTGTTGACAAGTTTTATACAAGGTAATATTATTCCTGCCAAGAATTGTGCTTTTCTGGTCGCTTTTAGCAATAATCTATTAGTTTTTTCAAAAACTTCAATACTGTCTTCTTGATGGTTATAAAGCATTACAACTCGATGTCCGGCATACATTTCTTCAATATGCCCGTTTAGTTTTCCAATTAGTTGTTGTTGCCTAGCAAACTCTTTTTGGCTTCGCTTAATAATAACACTTGTTACGGTAAACAAAATAGGCACACTGCAAAGAGTAATCACGCTAAGAAGCCAGTCTAAACGGAACATCATAAACAGCACGCCGCTTACCGTCATAACTAAGGATATAATCTGATTAATGGTATCTTGCAACGTTACTGCAACCATTTCTATATCGTTTGTCAATCTGGAAAGTATTTCACCTGTGGTAGTTTGGTCATAATAAGACAACGGCACTTTATCAAGTTTGCATTTTATATCGTAACGCATACGTCTTACTACGTGTTGCGCCATACTAGCAGCAATTAGTCCGCTAATAAAGGTAAATACTGCATTTAAACAGTATAAGCCAGCTGCTGTCCAACAAATTTTTCCAACATATGATAAATCAACTTCTTTAAAATACTGTATACTTTCAACTAAGTGATTGGTAACTTTCTTTAAAATATCCGGCACCCAAACCGCAAACCAAGCACCTACTGCGGCAAGAACTATCATAAATAATATAGCTGCCATTTCTGGACGCATATATTTTACCAATCTTGCCAATGTTTGACCAAAGTTTTCTGCGCCTTGTACTTTTTCTATTTTGATAGAACTTGCGCCAAACGCACCAGCCATATCCATTTTGCCAACAGAGGATATTTGTTCGGTTTGAACTTTTACTATTTCTTGTTCGTTTTCGTTCATAGTCCCAATTCCTCCTCACTCATTTGGCTCAGCGCTATATCGTGATAAATCTGACAATTCCTTATCAAATCGTAATGCTTGCCTTTGCCTACGATTTTGCCATTATCCAAAACTATTATTTCATCTGCGTCCATTATTGTACCTATACGTTGAGCAACAATGATAGTTATACTTTCTTGCGTAACCTCTCTTAATGCCTTACGCAGTTTGGAATCAGTTTTGAAGTCCAATGCGCTAAAACTATCATCGAATATGTAAATTTCGGGGCGACGCACCAATGCTCTGGCTATCGACAGCCTTTGTTTTTGACCACCGCTAAAGTTTTGACCGCCTTGTTCAACGGTGTAGTCGATACCGCCCTCTTTTTCTCTTACAAACGCTTCGCTTTGCGCAATTCGTAACGCTTCATACATTTCTTCTTCAGTAGCGTCCTCTTTGCCATAACGTAAATTTTCTGCGATAGTTCCGCTAAATAATATACTGCGTTGCGGAACAAAGCCAATTTTTTTACGTAATTCTTCCATAGGATACGTTTTTATCTCTTGTCCGTCTATAAGCAAGCTACCTTCTGTTATATCGTAAAAACGCGGTATCAGGTGAATAATAGTACTTTTACCGCTACCTGTTCCACCAACAATTGCGGTTACTTTGCCTTTTTCGCATTTGAAGTTGATATTTTCTAAAATATTATTTTCGGCATTAGGCGAATATTTGAAAGAGACGTCTTTAAACTCTATAGTTCCTGTTCCGTTGCTCATATCCTTAGCATCGGGCATATTTTTAATATCGACATCGGTATCTAATATCTGCAATATTCTTTCAGCTGAAGCTGACGCTCTTGGGAAAATAACCACTGCGCTGGCCACAAAAACCATTGCCATAGCTATTTGCGTTATGTACTGAGAAACCTCAAGCATACTACCAACGTCACTTATGGTATCGTTTGCAACTTGCTGTGCAGCTCTCCAGAAAATTCCTACGGATGCACAATTTAGGCAAATATTTATTAAAGGTACCAAAACTGCGGTATATCTTTGCAAAACAACTGCCGTTTTGGTAACGCTGATATTTACCTTATCAAAACGCTCTTTCTCAAGTTCTTGTTTATTGAATGCGCGCACAACACGTACGCCAGTGATACCCTCGCGCATAATTAAGGTAAGTTGGTCTACTTTCTTTTGTATTACCTTAAACAGCGGTTGACAAATCTTTGCCGCAACGCCTGCTGCCACAAATAATATAGGCAGGATATATACAAGTACCATTGTCATTGATATATTGGCTCTAAATGAGAATACAAACCCGCCAATTATAGTAACAGGCGCGCTTAACGTAGTCCTTAATATGACCAAGAAAACGTTTTGAATCTGATTGATATCGTTAGTCGATCTAGTTACTAAGCTAGCTGTAGAAAACTTGTCAAATTCCACCAAAGAGAACGATTCTATTTTTGTGAAAACTTTACTTCTCAAAATTTTACTAAAGAATGATACTATCTTACTGCTCATTAGCATTGCAATAATTGTACAAGCAGACGCAAGCAACGTTAGAGCGAGCATGCTCATTCCTCTGTTTAAAATAAACTTCATATTTGCAGTTTGAATAGTAACACCGTCCGGAGTCAACCATTCTTCCGCAGTTTTATCGTCTTTTTGGCTAAGCGATGCCGTTGTCGTACCTACTTTACTCAAGGAAAGCAGTTCTGACAATCTTTTTAAGCCTTTAGATTCTAATTCGTTTTCGCTAACGGCAATATCGATCTCTTTTTGGTTCATGCCAAGCTTATTTCTTATCCATTTTTGACCGTTTTCATATTTGTAAGCAAAGCCTAAAACTTTGTTGCACAAAATTATCTCATAGTCAGGGAATGGCGTATATCTTTCTATTTCTTCATCATAAACGTAAGTAAGCTCATTAATATCAAGCGCTTGTCCATACGCATCGACGTCTACTTTTATAGTGTTGCCACTTGCGTCAATCTTAGTTGGAATAGGTAATAAGTTGCCATTTTGGCTGTGTTTCATACAAAGTACAGAGCTTGTAAGCAGTCTTTTAGCATCTTCATTATCCCATACCGAAGAACTGTCATCACCATCTTTGTCCGAATCCTCATCATATATAGTAAGGAACGTTTTAATATTAATTGAACTTGAATTTGCTTTCATAAGCGAATTGTAATCAATAAGTTTTGCTATAGCAAGTCTTACCGCTTCTTTATCTTCAGCTTCATAATCGTTTATATAGTCTTCCACAACTATAGAAGGATCGTTGTATTTATTGCGATACTTTTCTTCCATTTTATACATTTGGTAATCTTTAAGTGAATCCATAAAAGGCAAAAGAATTTCATTAAAAAGTTCTCTGCTGTCTTTTACTGGGATATCCATAAAATCGAACTCTATGGCAAAGGAATTAAAACGCTCGTTCCATACAGTTTTCAAATCAGAAGTGGAAAAGCCGTCCTTCATTTCAAATACAGGAATTGTATCTCTATCAAAACCGTCCATATCGCCGGTGATGTCAATTTCTCCAAAAGGGTTAAGCATAGTTTCGTGTTCATACATAGGCTCATAATCAAGATATATGCCGTCGTTTATGATATCACTCATCATTCCCGGTAAATATAATTCCGCCATAGCGCCTGAAGCAAGCAAAATTACTGCGATTATAAAAATATTCAGTATTGGTTTTAGATTTTTAAATAACCGAAACATAGATTACCGTCTTGTGTTTTATTAATAAAACACTCCTTTTGTTAATTTGCTAAAATACTTCCCTTTCGCGTGTACTAACATTTAGTATTATAGTATATAACGAGTTTAATTGCAATAACTTTTTCACTTCAATAAAGCATATGACTTTTAATAAAAATTGCAAAATAATACAGCGGGCAAAAAATGTCCGCTGTTATAATATCGGGTATCCTAAGTATAAACTTTGGGTTCTTATATCAGAGAGTTTCCAGTCATTTCTTCAGGTTTTTGTATACCCATAAGTTTTAACATTGTAGGCGCAATATCTGCAAGGACGCCTCCTTCGCTTAAAGAAACTTTTTTATCTGTTACAACAATCATAGGAACCATATTTGTTGAGTGCGCAGTAAAAGGACTGCCGTCCAACTCATACATCTTATCGGCGTTGCCATGGTCGGCTGTTATAATCGCCTCTCCGTTCACAGCAATTATGGCATCAATGACTTTATTTAAAGCTGCATCAACTGCCTTAACTGCTTCAACTGCCGCATCAAAAATTCCTGTATGCCCTACCATATCGCAATTTGCAAAGTTAAGCACCATACAATCGAATTTACCGCTCAAAATTTCTTCTACGGCTTTATCAGCAACTTCATTTGCGCTCATTTCGGGTTTTAAGTCATAGGTTGCAACATTTGGTGAAGGTATCAATATCCTTTCTTCCATAGGGTTGGCTTTTTCCACGCCGCCATTAAAAAAGAACGTTACGTGAGCATATTTTTCAGTCTCCGCTATGCGAAGTTGTTTCTTGTTGCTTAATGACAAAACCTCGCCTAAAGTATTTTCCAGACTTTGTGGCAAAAATGCGGTGGCAAGATATGGCTCAAAGTTGGCATCATACTGTGTCATTCCCACATAAACAGGGGCTAAATATCCACCAACTCTTTCAAAGGTGTCAAAATCGGGCATAATCAATGCTCGGGTTATCTCCCTTGCTCTATCAGGGCGGAAATTGAAAAACAATATGCTGTCACCTTTTTCAATTTTTGCTATCGGCTCGCCGTCATTTATTACCACTTTAGGCGTAACAAATTCGTCGGTAATACCATTTTTATAGCTATTTCTTACTGCTTCTTCCGCATCTTCTACTTGTTCACCAATACCTTGAGTTAAAGCATTGTAAGCTTTCTCGACTCTGTCCCAGCGATTATCTCTATCCATAGCGTAAAATCTGCCTTGTACGGTTGCTATCTTGCCAAATTCTTGCTCAGTCATATAGTCTTTTACAGCTTTAATAAAGTCGGCTCCGCTTTTGGGTGGAACGTCTCTGCCGTCTAAGAAACAATGCACGTAAATATTGTCAAGACCTTCTTTTTTAGCCATGCGTATAATAGCAAAAAGATGCTCTAGGTGTGAGTGCACGCCCCCGTCGCTTAGCAGTCCGTAGGTATGAAATTTCTTACCGTTTTCCTTGGCGGAACGCATAGCGTTTAAAATAGCTTTGTTTTCAAAGAAATCACCGTCTTTTATACTTTTAGTAATTCTTGTAAGCTCTTGATAAACTACTCTACCTGCACCAATATTTAGATGTCCAACTTCACTATTGCCCATTTGACCGTCGGGCAGTCCAACGTCCATACCACTTGAGCCAAGTGTAGTGTGCGGATATTTTTTTATTAGGCTTTTAAAAAAAGGTGTTCCTGCTTTGCTTATGGCGTTGCCATATTCTTCTTTATTGATACCAAAGCCATCCAAAATAATAAGTCCAAAAAATTTATTCATAAATATAATCCTTTTCTTTAAAATGACGCAAATGCTTTTGTATTTGCGTCATTATGTAATTAAATTAATGCCTGTTGGCTTAGAAATTTACTACTTTAGCAAAATCCTCTGCTTTTAGGCTTGCTCCGCCGATTAGTCCG
>DATFIH010000035.1:0-12968 GCA_035270205.1 Clostridia bacterium
GTTCAATACTGGGAGCTTTCCCCGAATTTTTAATGATGTAATAAGCATATCTACGCTCGTTTGTATTAACATAAACTTCGCCGCCTGACTTGCTTTGAACTTTATAAACATCATATTCCATTTTTAACACTACTGCTTTTAAAATGCCAAAAGATTGGTGTGTTATATTAAAATATCCGCCTTGAGGTAAGGCATATCCTGGTATAAGTCTACCGTTATATGGAGTAAGTGTTGCCACCGCATTTTCATAAAAGTTTATATTGTTGGAATTTTTCTCGGTATAATACTTGTATTCCAACACTTTGTCAAATTTACCGCTATTTAAGCCTGTCGTATCTGCTTGAATCTTAAACTCAGTTGCTCCGTATACGTTAAAGTAATAATAATAGTTTATTACTTCATCTTTTAACGTATAAAAAATATAAATGCCATTATCGGCAGACATATATGTATAATTGGAATCATAATCTTTTACCAACTCACCGTTTAAATAAAACTTATATAAAGTTTTACCTCCGATATAGGTAAGTTTTACTACTTCCGAAACAGTATTTGCATTAATAAATCTCTTATTTTCCGTTTTTTCATAGGTTTCTATGTCATAATCAAAAAGCTGTTTGCCCTCATAACTGTAACAAGCAGTTAAATTGTCTATTTGTTTAATGTAATATCCGTTGCTTTGCCTAACGTTCTCAAGTATTTTTGTTCCGTCATATTTATAAATATCATAAAAACCGTCATTTAGCGCAACTTTTATGTTGTTGTTTTCTGCCGTAGCATTTTGACTAAATTCTTTTATAAGCCCGTTTTCACTAAACAAAAAACTGCTATTTTCTTTTTTTGCAAACAATGCCGTTCCGTTGCCGTAGGTATGCAAGCTTGTTACGTTTTCAAATCTTGTATAACTTGCGTCTTGGCAATAAACATCGTAATATACCTTAGAATATATCTCCTCGCCCGAAGATGCAAATTCTTTTTCAACGTAAGCTAGGTAACCTATGCTGGCTTTAAAAGTTTGTTCCGATGAAAAGATTTTATATCGGTCAAAATTTATTTCATATATGGACACAAAATCTTTATTCAGCACCTTGCGTGTAATTATGCCGCCTTGCTTATCGTAGACGTTGAAATTAACATATACTATGGAAAATACATCAGTGTTTTGTATATCTTTTACAATTTCGACCCTGCCTTCATCGGCTTGTTGCGCGCACGTTCCATCTAAATAATACAGAGCAGAACTTTCCCTGCCCGCGATTGTAAAGTTCACAACAAAGCCATAGAAATTATAACAAGGTTTTTCATTTTCGTTGTTGGTATAATCGTATACAAGGCTTGCGTTTGTTATCTTAAAATTCTCATCGCTTTGAAGGATAATGTTGCCATCATTTTTTACAATGGAGTGACCAAAATCGCCACTGTTATAAGCGAGCAAGTACTCGACGCTTGAACGGTCAACGTAAGCAAGATAGTCATAACCTTGCGTGATTTTTTTCGAATTATTTAGACAGTACAAATAATATTTCTCGTTATCTAACGCAATATATTCATTAATGCCTGCCTCAATAATATTATCGTGCTTGGCTTTGGATAGGTTGTATGCCTTTGAACAAGCGGATAAACTGAAGACCATTAATAAAGTAGCAATCAAAAGAAGTATCGACTTCTTTTTCATTAGGTTATTACCTCCTATAAAAAAGGGCGTAAAAAACGTTTTTACGCCCTTTATCTTCTTATTTCCTTAACTCAAGATTCTTCTTCCTCTTTCATATGTAATTGATAACAATTTTTGTTCATTCTTACCGTTGTATATAACAAAGTGATCAGTATACATTTGGGTACTTTCATTATAGATGCGGCGCAACAATGTGATATCTTTGCAGTTTTCTAATACTTTTTTACCTGTATTTGTTTTGATTGTGGTCTCTCGTCCATTTTCACTAATAGTTAAAAATGCGTAACACTTCTCATTTATCGCATCAGCATCAGAGTATTTTATATCCTCTAAAAATTTACCTTTTTTAAGGTCGTATACACCGTATACACCTTCCGAGTCTCCAATTGCAAGTATTGCTATATCTCCAACAATATTTTCAACTCTATACTTTGCATCTAAAACTTTAGTACCATCTAATTTGTATATGCTTTGTTTTAAATTTGTTAGACCTGGATAGGTATAATCATCACATATTAAGTAATCACTATTGCTACCTGTTGCGTTACTTTCATTAAATACAGAATATAATGTAAGATCATTATATAGTTTTTTGTCTGTATCATAAGTAACTTTATAAATTGTTGTTTTGTCTTTAAGCAAATCAAGATTGGAGTATCTGCCTTCATTCATCTCATTTGCAAACATATCAACTGTGCTTACTACGATTAATTCACCCTCGTTCAAAGTAAATACATCAACCTTGTTATATCCTGAATATAACTCAATCAGTCCATTTCCTAAATCTTTTCCCTTTAACAAATAATAAGCATAAAGTGTTTCACCTGTAGATTCGTAGCTATATGTTATTGGTACAGAACCAGGAACTTGTGTTTTTGTAAGAGCCTCATACGTTATAACAATATATGAGTGAGAATTATCTCTGTGCCATATAGTTTTAACTTGAATGGTATAATCTCCAGTATCTACACTATAGCTAGGTATTTTATCGCCGACATAAGGTGTGATGGTTGAAACAATTCCGTTATAAAAAACTATTTCTTTAGATTCTTTTTGTACAAAATAATCAGCCGAACGACCACCTGAAATTATGATTTCTCTATTAATTTCAACATCCATTTCCCCTTCGGCATTTGCGGCTACCGTGGTTTCTATATTGGCAAGAATGTTATAATTATATACATAATCTATTACGCCTTCATTGCTTGTCGTAAATACCATAGATTCGCCATTAAATGAATCGAATGTATAACTATCGCCATACTCTTTTACCAAAAGTCCGTCAACAAAGAATTTATAAGTCTTTGCATTTTCTATATTAGTTAATACAAAAAACTGCATTACCTTGCCATTTTGTCTAAGTTCATTGCCCTCAATTGAAACAGTAGCTGCCGTATCGAACAACCGTTGCCCTTCCATATTAAATATCGTACGTGTGTCGCCTGTAATCTGGCTATACATATTCATACCATCGATGTTTACGCCGGTAAGGATAGTTGTTCCTTCATAATTCATAACATTTAAATTGCCATTTACTTCAAAATGAATATTGTTATTAAAAACCGAATATGATTCGTTAAAAGTCTTTACTACTCCAGTTTTATTTAACAGCGTGTATTCGCTAACACCGGTTTCTGGATTGTTTTTTGCAAGTAGATATGCGGTCAAATCCCCATTATCATCAAGGAGTCTGTCATTAACAACGTTAAATCCAGGGTAAGCCTTACCGTCGGCAAATATATCAGAATAATTAGTAATAATTGCGCCTTCTTTTTTTCTGTAATTAATGTATCCTAGCTCACTACCAATTTCTTTTACATCAGAACTCATGTAAACAATATCTTTGTTGAAACTTTGACTGTAAATACTTGTTAGGTTACTATCAAATACTTCATATCTAATTAATTTATTATCGATGTCATCTATTGTTCCGTAGGTTTCGGCTATAACATAATCAATATATGAGCTATCATCTTCGTTGTATAAATAAGATAATTGCACGTTACCATTTTTATCATAAAAAAGAACTGTTCCGTCTGCTTTGAATGCGGCAGTATGTTCTTCGTTTTCTGCATTAAGAAAATCTATGATTAAAAGCTTTTCTTGATGGCTAATTGTATCACCATCCTTTGTAAAATTACAATATAATCTCGCATCGTCTATCTTCATTTCATTGGTGCTTACAATTATACGTTCGCCCTTACTGTTTGCCACAGAATAGCCTATATCGCCAACATTATATGCAAGTAAGAAGTTTTCTGAAGGCATTTCTGGCGATATTCTTAAATATCCAAGCCTATCAAACCCTTCCTTTGTAAGTTTCTTGCTATTTTTAAGGCTATATATATAGCTTTTGCCATCCTCTACCGCAATATAGGTGCTTTCTCCAGCATCTAAAATGAGTTCATGTCCTTTCTTTGATACCTTAATATCTTTGCTACAGCCTGCAAGTAAGCACGCTAACGCGATAACTATTATCGCAAAATAAAACATTTTTTTCTTCATATTACCTCCCCGTCGCAAAACGTATATCCTTAAAGATACTATTCTAATTTCATAATATCATATACATTTTTTAATTGCAATATTTCCTCATACTTTGTAGAAAAAAATCCGCCACATATTTTTACTGACGGATTTTAAAATTAAATTTTTTGTACGGTTTATGCCAACTTTAATTTTATGGTAAAGATTTGTCCGCTTACTTCGATTTCTCTCGAGATATCAGTATCCAATTGCTTATTAACAGCTACCGCTAAAATGTCTTGCTTTATGCGTTCTTCGTACTCGCTTACCGCGCTGATAACTTCTTTGCTTGCGTTTTCGAATGATACTACAATACGCATTTCCACAGCAAAACCCGCGTCTTTTCTCAAAACTTGGATTTGTCGTATCGTTTCCCTTATAAAGCCTTCTCTCTTAAGATCTTCTGTTAAATGGGTATCAAGTGCAAGAGTAAAGTCGTTTTCCTTAGCTACAGTAAAGTCTGATTTCGGTCTATCGTGAATATCGAATAAGCTCTTGTCCAGATTGCTGAATTGCCCTATGCTTATTTTTCCTTCCTCGTATTGCTTATTAAAATCTGCCAAACTTGCCCCCGACAATGTGTCTACAAGTGGCTTTAGTTTTTGAGCCTCACCTTTTAATGCAGCTCCTGCGTTGCGGAAGTTTACAGTAAAATAATTTTCGTTAAACATACTTTCGTTTTCTGCAAATATTATTTCCTTAATATTAAGCTCATCTTTCACTATGTTAATAAGCGGTAACAAATCATTCTTCTTTTTGTCGGATGTGACGATATAAAGTGCGCTTAAAGGCTGTTTTATCTTAATCTGCACTTCATTTCTCATACGTTGAGCTGTTGTAATAACTTCTCTTGCAATTTCTGTTTCTTCCAAAATATTTATATTTTCGGGCATATCTATAAGTTTGGGGAACTCGCTCAAATGTACGCTAATTTTTGCATCCTTTTCCAGCTCTCTTACTGTATTTTGGTAAATATAATCGGTCACAAAAGGTATTATTGGAGCCATTGCGCCAATTGATGCTTTTATTGCTTGATATAAGCACCAGTAGGCATTCATTTGGTCTACTTTGTTGACAGACTTCCAAAAACGTTTGCGGTTTATCCTTATATACCAATTGCTAACGTCATCAGTAAAACTTTCAAATTCTTTAATAACGCTTGCAGTATAGAAACCTTTATAACCTTCGTCTGCCTTTTTCAAGAACTGATTTATCCTTGCAATTAGCCATTTATCGCTATGCGTAAAAGTATCATAATCGGGTTTGAAGTTTTCTATATCAGGATTATCCAAACTTGCATATATATTGAAGAATACGTAAATATTCCAAAAAGACAATATTTTTCTTCTTGCTTCATCGGCAAGCGTAAAGCCAAACCGCACGTCGCCTGCAACGGGCGCTGCGCCAAAAAGATATCTTATAGAATCCACTCCCATCTTGTCGGCAGCTTCGTCAAATCGTATCATATAACCCGTTTTGCTAAACTTCTCACCTGTTTCTTGCACAACGGATGAATGTACAACTACACTTTTCCAAGGAGCTTCGCCTGTTATTACCACACTCATAAATAGCATAGAGTAAAACCATAATCTTATCTGTTCTTTCATTTCTAGCACCATATCGCTAGGGAAATTCTTATTAAAATATTCTCTATCGGTAAAGTATCCTTTTGTACTGAACGGAGCAATACCGGCATCCAGCCAGCAATCGCCAACTTCCGGTACTCTTTCTACCAAATTGCTGCATTTGGGACAGCGAATTTTGATATTATCAATATAAGGTCTATGCAAATGCGGTACGCTATCAAGCGAATGATTTTCACTAAGTTCCAGCAATTCTTCCTTGCTTCCAACAACCGTAACCTCTCCGCATTTTTTGCAAACGTAAAAAGGTAGTGGCAAGCCGTAAAAACGCTTTCTTGATATATTCCAATCGCCCATATTAGCTAGCCAGTCATTCATTCTTTTGCCTGCGAATTCAGGTTCGTATTTAACAGTGTTGCTTGCCTTGATAAGCGCAGGTTTCAATTCTGCTGTAGCAATGCTCCACTCGTCGACCAACTTAAAAACAACGGGTGTTTTGCATCTCCAACAGTGTGGATAGCTATGCTCAACAGGCGCAGTTTTGTACAACGTGCCTCTTTTTGTCATTTCCGCCACCACAACGTCCAAAACTTCTACCGTGTTTTTACCGGTAAGCATTCCAAATCCTTCTAGGATAATACCGCTGTCATCGATAGGACAAATCGTAGGTAAATTTAAACTTTTACCAAGGTCAAAGTCCTCAGCTCCGCAACCGGGAGCAATATGAACAACACCTGTTCCTTCTTCTGCATCTACATCCGCCCACGGCACAATAGTATGAGTAAACTTATGACACTCAAATTCAGGAAAAACTGTATCATATTCTTTACCAACTAGGTCAGCACCCTTAAATTCGTCAACTATGGTAACAATATCGCCTTTCAACTTGCTTAAAGCGTTTTTGCCTATTATTACGTTACGTGTATCACTTTTTATTTTTACTCTTAAATAATCTATCTCAGGATTTACAGCAAGAGCCACGTTGCTTGATAGCGTCCAAGGCGTTGTTGTCCATACTAAAATACTGTCGTTAGCGTCTTTTATAGGAAGTTTTGCATAAATAGACGTGTGTACAACGTCTTTGTAGCTGCCTGTCATCTCATGCTCGCTAAGACTTGTTCCACAACGTGGGCACCATGGCATAGGTCTATGACTTTTTACGAGATATCCTTTTTCTTTACATTTTTTCAAAAAGTGCCAAATCGAAGTTATGTTAAGATCGGTATTGGTGTAATAACTGTTATCCCAGTCCATCCACTGTCCTAAGCGTTTGCTTTGTTCGGTAATTATTTTGGAAAAGCGTTTTACCCTGTCCATACAAGCCTCGGTAAACTTATCCATGCCGTATGCGACGATGCCGCCTTTATCCTTAATACCTATTTCTTTTTCGGTTTCTACCTCAACCCAAAGCCCTTGGCTGTCAAACCCGTTACGGTATTGGCAACTTTTGCCGTGCATTGCTTGGTATCTTATGTTGACGTCTTTTAACGTTCTTCCCCAAGCGTGATGAACACCCATAGGATTATTAGCGGTAATGGGTCCATCCAAAAAACGGAAGGGTTCGTTGTCCTTGTTTTGCTCTACAAGTTTCTCAAAGCATTTATTGTCATCCCAAAACTTGAGCATATCTTTTTCGAGTGCTACGAAATCAGGTGTAGCGTTTTCTTTTTTCATTTATGTCCTCCACGATTTATGGCTTATATATTATAATCTAATAAATTATAACCATACAAATAAATTATGTCAAACATACCACTCGTAAAAACCTTACCAATGCTATTTTTTCTTGCGTAAAATACGTTTTATAGTGTATACTTATTCGGCGAGGTGGATTATGTTTGCGCTAGTTACAGGAGCTTCCGGCGATATCGGTAGAGAAATAGTAAAAATACTTATAGCTGACGGTTTTACCGTAATCGCTCATTATTACCAAAACAAAGAGGCGGCTCAGCAGTTATATAATGAGTATGGCGACAAGGTGATAATAACAAAATGCGATTTTTCCGACAACCTTGCCACAAAGATGTGGGCGGAAAACATAGCAAAAGCTTATCCCAACATTAGCGTTTTGGTAAACAATGCCGGCATTTCCGGGCAAAGTCTTTATACTGATACCGACTTAGAAACCTTGCTAAAAATGATAAATACCAACCTTATTGCAACAATGCTTGTTACACAACAGATTGTAAAAAATATGCTCAAACTTGAGTTTGGCAGAATAATCAATATATCTTCTATTTGGGGAGTATATGGCGGTAGTTGCGAAGTTGCTTACTCAGCAAGCAAAGGCGGAATAATCTCTTTCACAAAAGCGTTGAGCCGTGAACTTGGTTTATCAAGTATTACCGTAAACTGTTTAAGTTTAGGACTTATTGATACCAAAATGAATAACAACCTTACAGCAAACGATAAAGATGAGTTCGCCAAAAACACATCACTTGGCAGAATTGGAAAACCCGAAGAAGTTGCTGACGTCGTTGCTTTCTTGGCAAGCGACAAATCTTCTTACGTCACAGGACAAATAATAGGCGTGGACGGAGGATTTTAAAAAAAAGTTTCATAACGGTTTGACTTATGCCGTTATAAAGCATACAATATAGTAGCATCGTTTTTATTAAACGAAATAAATTTTTCAAAAAAGGAGGTAAGTAAATGGACAACGGAAATAGTACGGGCACCGATGGCAGTTGTCAGAACAATGATGTTCCGTTAGGTACTTTTACTTACGGACTAATTTTCTAAAACAACCTTTTTGTGTCTTATTTCCTTAACTTAAGGCTTCAAGCTAAAAACCATAAAGGAGGTAAGAAAAATGGATGAAGAAATCCTGTTTTCATTATTAAAAAATAAAAATATCAAGGAATTACGCCCCATACTTGAGGTGATGAATCCTGTTGACATTGCGACTTTTCTTTCCGATGTCGACAACGTTAATTTGCCTATAGTTTTCCGATTGCTTCCTAAAGATTTGGCAGCAGATACTTTTGTTGAAATGGATACTGATATGCAACAATTGCTCATATCATCTTTTTCCGATAATGAATTAAGAATAATCTTAGACGAATTATTTATAGATGATACAGTAGACATTATTGAAGAAATGCCCGCCAACGTCGTTAAGCGTATACTTAACCAGAGCGATGCAGCGAGCCGTAAGACTATTAATGAGATCCTGCAGTACCCGGAAGATAGCGCAGGCAGTTTGATGACTATAGAGTTTGTTACACTGCGTAAGAATATGACGGTTAGACAAGCGTTTGATACCATAAGGCGAACAGGCGTTGATAAAGAAACTATTTATACGTGCTACGTTACCGACAATAAAAAATATCTGCAAGGAATAATATCGGTAAAAACACTTTTGCTCAACAACTATGAAACGTTGATTAGCGACATTATGGAAACCAATATCATTCATATAGATACCCATACTGACAAAGAAGAGGTTGCACGCCAATTTAGCAAGTATTCGTTTTTGGCAATGCCTGTAGTTGATAAAGAAGGAAGGCTTGTAGGTATTATTACCGTTGACGATGCTTTGGACGTTATCAAAGATGAAGCGACAGAAGATATCGCGAAGCTAGCGGGTCTTACACCCGCCGATAAGCCCTATCTGAAAACAAACGTATGGAATATTTGGCTAAACCGTGTACCGTGGCTGCTTGTTCTTATGATAGGCGCAACTTTTACCGGAATAATAATTACACACTATGAAAGCACGTTAGCAATATCGATTACGCTCACTGCTTGTATCCCTATGATTATGGGCTCAGGTGGCAATGCGAGCAGTCAGGCAAGCGTTACTGTTATCCGCGGTATTGCGCTTGGAGAAATTAAATTTAAAGACATTAGTAAAATTTTATGGAAAGAACTAAGGGTATCCCTTCTTCTTGGCGCAACCTTGGCTGTTGCTTGCTTTATAAAACTTATGGCAGTCGATCAGCTATTCCGCATACCAAACGGTTCTATGATTTCGCTTGTGGTATGTATAACTATGTTTCTTACCATAATCGTATCGAAGATAGTTGGTGGCGTATTGCCTTTATTCGCAAAAGCGCTAAAGCTAGACCCGGCAGTCGTTGCCAATCCGTTTATTACAACGATAGTGGATGCTCTAAGTTTAATTATTTATTGCAATGTTGCGTTGCTACTGCTAAAGCCGCTTGGCATACTTTAAAAAGCAAACTAAATTTTAAAAAAAGAAAAGGCGGATTGTCGACACCTGCCTTTTGCTTTATATATGGAAATTATTATTATTGTCCTTTACAACTATAACTATAAAGGGCAAACCTTAAAAATATATTAAATATTTAATCTTTTTAAAAAATTATTAAAATATTTTCATAAGTAAAGCTGAAAGATAAAGACCTAGTACAACAGCTGCACAAAAAATTGCTATAAGTAATACTTTATTTGTTCTTTTAACGGCAAAAGGACTCTTTTTCATAGATGCTGCAAGCTGCTCTTCCATTTCATCAGTGCATTCTACAAAATCTTTTGGTTCCGTTCCCTCTTTATATAACAAATAATATGCCGGAGCGGATTCGTGGTCTAATACCATCGTTTCAGAATCTATTCCTGCCAAGCTAAAAAACATTAGTATGTCGCCAGCTCCCCCACTTACCATAAAGCTAAACACAATCACCAAAAATATATTTCCCCATATTGCAGAAATAATTAGCGGTATAATGCCTGTTACTATTATAGGTAATAGAATAGCAAACTTGTATGCGTTTACTTTCATAGGTTTGGTCATATGACAGTACAGCATTCCTTGTTTAAATATTATTCCAAACTTTATATCTTTTGCTTTTAGCTTACCAACAAGTATTGCGCCAAGCGCATGCAACAGTTCATGAATGACAAGTAGCACAGCCAACATAACCAAACTGATTATGACATCCAAATAAACTTTTCCCGTTAGTAAAAGTGGGTTTTTAAGTGTGAGGTTTATTATAGAAAATATGATAAACGGCACAATAAACATCAGCAACGAAGTTATCATTATAGTATTTAAATTGCAACTTTTTAACTGTTTTTTATATTTCATATGTCCACCTTTTTTGTAATTGTACTTTTTTATCTTGTATTTGTCAAATGCAGTTGAAAAATATCCTAAAATAATATATACTACTTTATACTAACGAATTTTAGGAGGAGTTATGCAACTTATCCCAAGCTTTCAAGTAGATCATCTACGCTTAAAACCGGGTTTGTATGTGTCTAGAAAGGATTATATTGGATACGAATGTATCACCACCTTTGATATACGAATGAAAAAACCGTACTCCGAAGAGGTTATGGATACAGGCTCTGTCCATGCTTTAGAGCATATTTGCGCAACTTATTTAAGAAATGACGAGTTGTGGAAAGAAAAAATTATCTATTTCGGACCAATGGGTTGCCGTACAGGATTTTATCTTATTGTAAATGGCGATGTAGATACCGACACCATCGAACCGCTTGTAGAACGCACCTTTGATCACGCAGCCGAATTTACAGGAGAAATCCCGGGCGCAACGCCTAAAGAATGCGGCTTTTGCGTGGATATGGATTTAAATGGCGCAAAACGTGATGCCGCTTTATACTATAATGTATTAATAAGCGCTACAAAAACCAATTTCAATTACCCTGCGCCCAGAAAGAAGAAAAGCTAAAAGCGAAGAAAATTATAAAACCGTTCTACATAGGACGGTTTTTTTATTATCTTGCTATTTTGTTTTTTAACTTATCCAACGCAACCTTTTGAAAATGCAACTCATCTTTCCCAACGTCGGTTGTCTTTAGCTTTTGGTAATAGCTTTCCAAATAACTTTCTATATCCTTATAATTTGCTACATTAACATAGGGATAATAATTTGCTATTTTTTCCGGATAAGTTTTGCAGAAAGCTATAAGCTCATCTTGTAAATTCTCTTCAATAATTATTTGCAGGTAAATTTCACGTTGTTTTTTATTCGTTTTAAGGTGGGAAATAAGTTCGTTTAGAGCATCACCCCACTCATTTTCCTCAAATATATTTTTATATTTTGTAAAATAATCAAAATCACCTAATAAAAGCATCTTTCTTGCATACTTTTTCATAGCTGTATTATCATTTTGGTGTCGTCCTATATCGTACATTGTCGATGTCCACATCATCATATTTTTAGCTTTACCTTTATCTTGCACAAGTCCGTCTTTAGCCAAAATTTTTGCTTCGCGATAGTCACCGTTTGCAATATTTAAATCTATCGCCATACGTCTAAATGATGCATCTTTAATATTCTTTTCGATATAATCACTTGCTTTCTTAATACTGTACGATCTCAATATCATACAATAAAGCATCCTAAGGTCAGATTTCTTTTCTTCATTTTTTTGATTTGCAATCTTGCTTTTTATATCAAGCTCTAAGAAAGTACGTAATGATGGCGTTTCGCAAAACTGAACAAGCAGACCTAGCACATTATACTTAATTATCCAATTTTTAACCTTTTTAGATGCATTGTAAAGTTTTTGGAACGCCTCTTTGCAATCGTTTAGTGAAACGTTGGGGAGTTTATCCGACAAATATGCATTGGTTAATTTAACCAACGCTTTTGCGTGGTTTATCAGCATTCTTGGATATTTTTCTACGCTCAAAGATAGCAGTTTGTCAACTTTGCTTAGCGCTACCGCATATAAAGCAGTGCGCTCTAAAAAACCTTTTTCTTTCGATTCGGCGCACATACACGAAAATACCAGCCCTTCTATTGCGCACAGCATATACCATTCGCTAATCTTATTATTGACGATATAGCGGTTAAATACGCCATCTACTGCAGCATTTACGCCTTCTGGCGAACTTTCTGCAGAAGAAAGAAGTACACGAACCGGATTAAACACCCTTTTATCGATGCTTATGTTCTTTCTGTATTTCATAAAGAGAAATATGGCAAGAAAATGTTCACAAACCGTGTTAGTTGGATAATAACAAAAACACTCGTCACAAGTTATCACGCCATCAATTGCAATGGCAAAACACAAGGTATAAACCTTTTTCCCAAGCTTTATTTTTCCCTCATAAAGTGATCCTATATGCTCGTTTACCTCAATATTGGTAACGGAAATAATTTTGTTATCGCGAAAAAGTTTGTACGCGTTTTTTAACGTAACGTTATCTGCCATTTTTTCACAATTTGCAATAGTTACAGACATAATAC
>DATFIH010000036.1:0-6210 GCA_035270205.1 Clostridia bacterium
TAGGAGAGCAATGCCTGCTGACGTAATAACATTAAACGCAAATGCAAAGGAACTAGACAAAATTTTATCAGGTGGAAAAATCGAAAAGGTTTATCAACCGGAAACAGATGAGATTACTCTTAGCATTAAAGCTCAAGGTCGGGAACATATTCTTGTGATAAGCGCAAGCCCTGCGCATCCTAGAATTCATATAACCACCAAAAAGAAGGAAAACGCGTTAAACGCTCCAGCTTTTTGTATGCTGCTTAGAAAATATCTGACTGGAGCAATAATTTCTTGTGTAAATATTCATAACTGCGACAGAATTGTCAAAATAGCTGTTGATGCAAGGAATGAGCTTAAAGATTGTACCAGATATTTTTTATTAATTGAGCTTATGGGAAGATATTCTAACATTATACTTACAACTGATGAGTACGTTATTATTGACGCAATCAGGCGTATTCACCTTGACCAAAGTACAACAAGGTATATTCTACCCAACCTCACCTACTCAGTGCCACCACAAACTAAAATACGCTTAGATGATAAAGAAAATCTTATGCGATTTTTTGATGAAAATAAAGAATTATCGCCAAGTATTCTTATGCAAAATATTAGTGGAATCAGCAAAGAAACTGCGCAAGAATTAGCATCGAAAAATGATGCTTTTTCCGAATTGCTTGCTTTTTATAATATTAATGAAAATGAACGTTATTGCCCTTGTATTGTAAAAAATGGCGATGTTGTAAAAGACTATTTTATACTGCCTTACCAAACTGTAACAGGTAAGATACAAACCTTTAATAGCCTAAACGTTTGCCTTGATTATTATTATTCTATTTATGACAATGCCGAGCGTAAAAAAACGCATACCAAAAACATAAATCAATTGTTAAAAAGGTTACAGACAAAAACTGAAAATAGAATTGCAGATAACCTTCAAAAAATATCGGAAAGTCAAACTTGTGAACAAATTAAACAAAAAGGTGAACTGATATTATCATATATATATATGATAAAACGAGGCGATGCCGAACTTAATTGTTTCGATTATTTCAACAATATCAACACCAAAATTCTGCTGGATACACAGCTAAATCCCAGCCAAAACGCACAATTATATTATAAAAAATATGCCAAACTTAAAAGAGCGAAAGAATTTGCGTTGGAGCAACTGGATAGACTTTATAAACAACAAGAATACCTAAACAACGTAGAAGTGAGCATTAGCAACTGCGAAACAAAGCAAGAATTTGAAGAAATTAAAGAAGAACTTGTTGCGTTAAGTGGCATAAAAAATACTACAAATAATCAAAAACGCAAACAAAAACAGTCTGCCCCTATTCATATAGTAATTGACGGATATGATGTTTATATTGGAAAAAACAACATTCAAAACGTTGAAGTTACCTTCAAAATCGGTGAAAATAATGATACGTGGCTGCATACCAAGAATTATCACGGTAGCCATGTAATAATCAAAGGAACGCCTACAATAGAGGTTATAGCTAAAGCGGCAAGTATCGCTGCCTATTTTAGCGGTGGCAGGTCTTCAGACAAAGTAGAAGTTGATTATACCCTACGCAAATTTGTAAAGAAAATTCCCGCATCGTTTGTTGGCTTAGTTACCTATACCAATAATAAAACAATATTTGCAAAACCTCGTGACGCCCTAAATTATGGGTTAAAGGTCATATAGGCAGAACAACCACAAGGCAACGTTATTCCATCTTCACCCAAAATGCCAATTTCATCGGCGTCTACTGCGTGCTTAATATCTTTAAAATTTATATCCAAAATGTTTTTCATAACAGTCGGCTGTAATCCCGTTGTATAAGAATTTATAAGATAAAATAATGGATTTTTGCTTATTATTTTTCTAGTAGTTTTTACAAGGTCAAATATACTGTTTTCTATTTTCCACATTTCACCGTTAGGTCCTCTGCCGTAACTTGGTGGATCCATAATAATTGCGTCATAGGTATTACCGCGACGTATTTCCCTTTCCACAAATTTTAGGCAGTCCTCTACTATAAATCTTGCATTAGATTCGTTAAGGTTATTGATACGCATATTCTTTTTTGCCATCTCGCACATTGATTTTGCAGCATCTACATGACAAACCTTTGCCCCGGTCGACAGGCAAGCTATTGTTGCGCCTCCCGTATATGCAAATAGATTTAGTACGCTTATCGGACGGTTTGCGTTATTGATGCTATCTATCATTCTTGCCCAATTTACCGCTTGTTCTGGGAAAATACCTATATGCTTAAAGCCCATAAGCTTTAGTTCGAACTTTAAATTGCGCCAATTAACGTTAAACGTATCCGGAACTCTATGCAAAAATTGCCAATTACCTCCGCCTGTTGCACTGCGCGAATAAATTGCGGTCAACTTTGCATTGGCATTTAGCTTATAAGGTGGATCCCATATTACTTGTGGGTCGGGACGAAGTAAGGTGTATTTATCAAAGCACTCCAGCTTCTCGCCATTACCAGAAGCAAGTAAGCTGTAGTTGGTCCATTCACTGTTTATTTTCATGTATGTTTCCTTTATTCTAATTTAAGTATCATATTTTTATACTTACCTTGGTCATCAATTTTTTCTAAAAAGTTTTGAAACTTGTTTGCATCAATTAGTCTGCCGTTATCTATTAATAATTTTATAAACTCTACAAGCATAAGACTAATATTTTGCTTAAGGCGTTGTGCTATTTCTTTAAATTCGGCATTGCCAAGCTCCGGAGCAAATCCGTTCTTGTATATATCCATTATGTCCAGCATCAAGCCAATTTTTTCCGATAGCACTGTTTCAGCCTTCATTCTTTCGACATAATTTAAATATTTTACATAATCAAACTCACAATTGGCAAGCGTTAAGATATATTTTCCATTTTTATATAAAAGCTTATGGTCTATGTTATGTTCTGAAAGTGTCTTTCTAATTATATTGTTTGTAGTTTTCAAATTGTTTATAGCACTTTCATAGATGTATTCTCCCCATAGCAATGAGAATATATTGGCTCGGTCAATTCCTTGCTCGCCCCTTACAACGTATATCATAAATAGTTCTCTGGCTTTCTTTGTCTTCCATTGAATCTCTCCATCGTTTACTAAAACTGATACACCGCCCATTGCCTGCACTTTAATTTTTTTAACGTTTCCTTCTCTTTGCTTTTTATTAATAATTAATTTATTAATCTTATCCAAGTAAGGGGTGTTTAGGTTGTGATCACAAGCAAATTTGATAATATTTGCAAAAAGGTTAGTGTGGTCAATAATCACCACGTCCATAGCATATTGCTCTGCCGTGTAAAATAACTTTGATACGATTTTTTTCATATCTTGATTTGTTTCGTCTTCCAGCGCATAATTTATAGCGACTGCGGAAGCCATAAACCACATTCCGTTTCTTGCGTTGCTTTTTATACATTTATTTGCATAAAACAATGCTTCTTCTTTCCTGTGGTTATACCAATACCAGTAAGAAACGCTGGAAAATAATATCAATCCATAAAAAGAATTAGTTTGTTCACACTGCTTTCCATAAATAATAGCTATATCTTTTACAAACTCTTTTTTGGAAAAACGTGCATAGCAGATCACTCTTAACGCTATCGAATAATATTTTATAAAATCGCAAGAATCTTCACATTTTATAGCTAATTCAATGTTTTTCATTGCTTCTTCTTTCATGTTCCAAAAAGAATATATTTTAGTTAGCAAGCAGTAAATACTCGCAATATCTTTGGTAATATAATTTTCTTTTGCCTTTTTTAATGCATTAAGAGCCACTTTTTCAGCATAATGTGGATCGTTCATATAATAAAAATACTGCAATAACCTATGTGGTACAACATAAAAAGGTATAATTGACTTTATTTTTGTTACCAATGCAATAGCTTTTTTGCAGTTGCCAAGGTCAAAGAAAGCCTCACTCATACTTTGCAACATCTTAATGTATAAAACAGAATCCGTGTAGTTTGTTTTCATTATATGATTTTCACAATTTTTTAATTTTTCATATTCTATATTTTGTTCTAGATGATGTAAAAGCTGCGGTAAATAACACATAATACAATCAAGATTGAATGCCTTATTTTTGGAATTTTTGCTTTGCATAACAGAATTTATAAATTCTACACCTTTTGTGAATTCTCCAATTTCTGTTAGTATTTTTGCTTTATAATAGCAACATCTTTGCCAAACTATTAATGATGTATTTTCACATTCTATAATTGCGTCTAATTTCTTTATCGCTTCCAAGCTTCTTCCTTGCACACCATCGCAAAGAGCAGCGTAAGCCAAACATTCCGGGTATTCAATACTAATGTATTTTTCTGATATAGTATTTTCTTTAATCTTAGCCATTTCTAATAAATGACAAATAATGCCCCAATCATTAGCAATTTTTAACAATGAATTTCTTATAAAGTCTAAATTATCACATCTTAATCCTAAGCTAAGCCCATTGATATACTTGCCATTAGTATTCATATATTCGTAAAGTACTAACATAATATCCTTAACGAATGGTGATTCGCCTAATAAGTTTGATTTCTCCGAAACTATTTTATGGAAAGTTCTACTCATGGTAAAACGAGCATTGTTTTTATTCATCACTAAATTTTTGTATTTTATTGAAACATAATGAAGCACATCTGACGCCTTGAAATAAATGCTTTCCGCCATTCCAATCGGAACTTCTTCTATTTGGCTTATATAGCTTAAAAAATGGATATCATTATCGGTAATTTCTTTGCTATCTAGATCTATTGAATCGACGTTTAAACTTGACCCAAGAGCAAAATCATCAATTATTTTAGGTGCTAACTCTTCTAACGTATTATAGTTGATATTAATTAGCTTTTCGCTTATAAAAATAAGCTTTAAATTTTTGGGACATTCTCTGATCAGTAATTCCATCATAGTAAAATCAAAACTATCAGGCAATTCTTCCATGTGATCAAAAACAAAAAGACAGTCCCCTTGACGTTTTTTTATATCTTCCAAAACAACTTTAAGTATTATGTTGTCAACTTTATCGTTTTCACAATATTTTAGTTGCAACATTTTATAATAGGTATCATAATCGTTACTTAAGACTTTTCTAGCAAGCTCTAAACTGAAAGCAAAATGATTATCATATTTTGCATTATACCAATATGTTACCTTATATCTATTGCTTAATTCGCTTAAATACGAGGTATGTTCGCAGTCAGAAGAAGATAGTACAATTATCGAAGATGTCGAATTTGACATTATTTCGTTAATTATCCGATTGTTGCGTTTTTCCATATTAAACTAGCTCCTTTACTTACAAATTGAATTCAAATTATACTGTTTATAACTACATTATAATAGAATCTTTTTTAAATTTCGTGGTTTATATTTATTAGCGGTTTAACAAAGTTCTTTTTGTAGTTCTTGATATTCTTGCTTCTCTTCATCAGAAATCATATCAAAAGTGCCATCTCTTTTTTTATCAGAAAAATAACGTATTCTTTCCAATTTTCTATCTGTTATTTTATATTTCAAAGATACGATAAACCCAAGAGTAAAAAGTACGGTAATTGTAACGCCCAGCAACAATCTAATTGCCAAAATTACATTTTCTGATTGTATTATTGTTTCACCTGCTGTGGATTCTATATAACCGCTAGCTCCCAAAACCCAACCTACTAAAGCTGTTGCAAACGCAGTAGTTACTGTATACGACAAAAGGTCATTATGCCGCCCATACTGTCTGCTGGGCGTTTACTTAGCTTTAATTCGGCAACGTCGACAGTATCCGGAAACATTAGCCACGGCATTACTTGTGAGCCGCCAAAGCCAAGACCTGCAAGTATAGCAAAAACTGGCACTAAAAACGACGGCCAACTTGTGTTATATAATGCCATCATTATCCCTGAAACAATAAATAAAGGTATACCGAAACGATAAGCGAACTGTTTACTTATCTTACGCATAAACTTGTATGCCAAGGGTAACGCAAGCGCTGCGCACACCATCAATGGTCCAATAACGTAAATTGTATCCATCGGCTTACCAAAAAGCGTTACTCCGCGCAATACGTGTGTTGTATAATATAAAGCAAGTGCTGAAATAACGTCCATACAAATATAAGCGCATACGTACATTATTAGGAGATAGCGAAAAAATTTAACCTTGATAGTTCCAACATAATCTTTAAAATTAAACTTCTCTTTATGCAATTTATCGTAAGGAG
>DATFIH010000037.1:0-2642 GCA_035270205.1 Clostridia bacterium
CCGTAGTATAGTGTTTGGCGATGCAATTTACGAATCCGTATATACAAGAAATTTTATACCTTATTGCTTAGGTGAGCATATAGATAGATTTTTTTTAAGCGCAAAAAAATTGAATATTAATCTGTCTTTTACAAAAAACAAACTAACCGATACTATATTGGAACTTGTAAACAAGTTAGATAGCGATGAACAAATGATATATTGGCAAAGCTCTCGAGGCACGCAAATAAGAAATCACGTCTACGATAAAGAGTTACTAGCGAATTTAATGATTATGCTTATTCCCAAAAGTATTTACGCTAAGGATAAAATGCTTAAAATAGTCGCAGTCAATGATACAAGGCATTTTTATTGCAATATGAAAACTACCAATTTGCTTGCAAATACAATAGAATGTACCAAAGCTGCACTAAACAACTTTGATGAGGTTGTATTTATTAGAAATAATTATGTGAGCGAGTGTTCGCATAGCAATATATCATATATGAAAGATGGCATATTTATCACAGCGCCCTGTGATGAAAATATATTAAACGGCATAGCGAGGAAGCATCTTATACAAAAATGCCAAATCTTAAATATACCTGTCGAGGAAAAATACTATACCCTTGACGAACTGATAAATGCCGACGTTGTTATTAATTCTTCGGCAGGCAGTTTGTGCAACGAGGTGGAAATGATTGATGACAAAGAAGTAGGGGGCAACGGCGGCGAACTTTTTGAAATTTTACAAAATGAAATTTTTTACGATTACATAAAAGGCACTAACATAGATGAATAAAATATAGGGATAATGTGAGTTGCCATTTATAAAAAGTTACGCAAAACAATATGCAAAGGTTAGCGAAAATGGATGAAAGAGTAATAGCAAAAATTGATTTATCTGCTATAAAAAATAATCTGCTACATGTAAAAAATGACGTTGGCGCAGACATTAAAATAATGTCTGTGCTAAAAGCTAATGCATATGGGCATGGCGCAGTGAGTGTTGCAAAATATATTGAAGATATTATTGACTACATAGCGGTAGCTACGATTAATGAAGGCATTTCCTTGCGCAAAAAAGGTATATTAAAACCTATTTTAGTTATTGGCGAAACGGTAAAAGAAAAACTTGTATATGCAAAAAAAAGCGATATAATTACTACAATTTTTAGTAAAGAAAATTTTGAAAATTATATAAATTATGCTAAAAAACATTCCATAGTTTCCAAAGTGCATTTAGCCGTAGATACAGGGATGAAAAGAATAGGTGTAATGTATGATGATTATGATACTATTTATAAAGTATTTACATCACCATATCTCAAGGTAGAAGGTATTTTTTCACATTTAGCTAGCGCTGAAGATCCGATATTCACATTACAACAAACGACAAATTTTGATAAAGTCATTAACTATTTAAAAAATAATAATATACCAATTCCTATGCGACATATAGCAAACAGCAAAGGCAGTATAAACCATAATAACTGTTATGACTGCGTGCGCATAGGTATTGCTCAATTTATACCTGAATATAAAAACTTATATCCAGCTATGACTTTACTTGCCAGAATTGTCCAAATAAAAAAAGTAAAACAGGGCGAACCTATTGGCTACGATTGTAGTTATATAGCTAAGTCCGATATATGCGTAGCCACTATTGCAATTGGCTACGCAGACGGACTGATGCGGTCATTGTCGAATATGGGTAAAGTCCTCGTAAATGATATACCTTGTAATATTATAGGCAAAGTATGTATGGATTTTACCATGATAGATATAAGCGGAATACCAAAGGTGACCGTTGGCGACTATGTAACGATTTTTGGTAAAGAAAAAATTACCGTTCAAGATTTGGCTTACATATCTTCCACAATTACATACGAGGTGCTATCTCGGCTATCAGATAGGGTAAAAAGGGTATATAAACAGTAATTATTTCGGTTTTTTTGAAAATTTCAGTATTGATACTTTTTTCTTGGCATGTTACTATTTATATAAGTATATGATTATTTATAATTTTTTCGTAAACAATTAATTTCTAAGGAGGCTTGATTTTATGGACAATGTAACAAAGGCAAAAATAAATTTGTTTGCCGTTTTGCGAAACATTCAGGATTTGTGCGAGCTGGACGACGTTTCAAAAGATATCATAAAAAATGAAAAAACTTCAGTTTCTTTTAACGTGCCTGAAGTAGGTTGTGCCCAACTTATATTTAGAGATGGCAAATGTGCTTTTGTTCCAGATCAATCAAAGGCACAGTTAAAGTTATGGTTTTCCTCACCTGAGCATTTTAATAAACTCGTAGATGGTGAAAAAACAATACCTACCTTTATCAATATTTTCAAAGTCGGATTTTTGCTAAAAACCTTTACAAAGCTTGCAGATCGCTTAAGCTATTTTTTAAAGCCTACTGAAGAATTATTGAAAGATAAAAAGTATTATGAAATAAATACTATACTTACAGCTTATACCGCATTTTTTGCAATGTGCCAAATAGGTAATTCGGATGAAATTGGTAAAATAGTTGCATCAAGAATTGTAGACGGTGAAATAGCTTGCGGTATCCCAGACGGATTGCAAGTGACCATTAGCGTTGCTGGCGGTGTTATGACAGCAAGAATTGGTAAGTCCGAAGACCCAAGAGCTATTATGC
>DATFIH010000038.1:0-7513 GCA_035270205.1 Clostridia bacterium
CATATAGGAGTGCTATGTCAAAAGATATTAATAATTATAAAAAACCTATTGGATTGCTGGGCAGTCTTATGATAAATCATATGAATAAACACCATTACGAACTAACTAATTGGGGTCTTTCTAAGTATGATTTCAGCACAGACAAAACAATTCTAGATATAGGTTGCGGAGGCGGAAATACAATATATCTGCTTTTAAACCAATCAAAAGCAACCGTATATGGAATAGATTATTCCGTTCTATGCGTAAAGAAATCTTTAAAAAAAAATCGTGACGACGTTAAAGCAATGCGCGCACATATCTCATATGGCAACGTTTTGAAAATGGATTTTTCCGACAATGTTTTTGATACTGTAACCGCCGTTGAAACTATATATTTTTGGCAGCCTTTTGATCTTGCATTGCTAGAAGTGCTACGAGTTTTACACTCTGGCGGACGGTTTATAATAATAGTAGAACTTACCAAAGACAATGAAAATATAAAGAAATGTGAAGAGCTGGAAAAACGGTTGAATATGAACTTATATACTGAAAATGAACTAGTGCAAAGCGTATGTGCTGCAGGGTTCGAAAATGTTGCCGTATCAAGGCAAGGCCCATGGCTGACGTTGGAAGCGGTAAAGCCATAAAGACTTATTAAAATAGAAGATTGCCTATATTGACCTTTATTATAATTAGGGTTATAATTAAATTTAGATTACAAAAGGGAAGTGATTAAAAAATGATTAAGACGGGTTTCGACAGCGACAAGTATTTGACAATGCAATCCAAAAAGATTTCTGAACGTATAGAAGAATTTGGAGGCAAGCTATACTTGGAATTTGGAGGTAAGCTATTTGATGATTTACACGCCTCTCGTGTTTTGCCCGGTTTCGCTCCTGATAATAAAATAGTAATGCTGCAACAGCTTAAAGATAAAGCCGAAATAGTAATTACCATAAATGCCGTAGACATCGCGAAAAACAAGTTACGCGCTGATTTAGGTATTACTTACGACGATGATGTTTTGCGCCTTATAGATGTTTTTAGAAGCAAAGGCTTATACGTTGGCAGCGTTGTAATCTCGCAGTTTAGCAAAGACAACCAACCTGCAATTGCTTTTAGCAAAAAACTAGAACGACTTAATCTCAAAGTTTATCGTCACTATACCATAAAAGGTTATCCCAACAATATTTCTTTAATTGTTAGCGACGAAGGTTATGGCAAAAACGATTATATCGAAACGTCCCGCCAACTTATAGTGGTAACTGCGCCAGGTCCTTGTAGCGGTAAAATGGCAACATGTTTGAGCCAACTTTACCACGAATACAAAAGAGGAATTAAGGCAGGCTATGCAAAATATGAAACTTTCCCGATTTGGAATTTACCTTTAAATCATCCGGTTAATATAGCTTATGAGGCAGCGACAGCTGACTTAAACGACGTGAATATGCTAGATCCTTGGCATTTTGCCGCATACAATGAAAAGGTTGTCAATTATAATCGCGATGTGGAAATATTCCCTGTTTTAAATTTGCTTTTTGAAAAAATTATGGGTAAGTCCCCCTATAAATCACCTACTGATATGGGAGTTAATATGGCGGGATATTGCATAAGCGACGATGAACTTTGTCAAGATGCGTCAAAACAAGAAATTATAAGACGCTATTTTAAAGCAAGAGTTGGAGAAAGACAATATATTTCAGGCAGTAATGAAACGCAAAAAATAATGCTCACTATGGACAAGCTAGGTTTAAGTCCAAATGACAGAGCGGTAGTTCCTATGGCAGCTAGTTGCGCCCAAAGGTCAGGAACACCCAGCGCTGCGTTACAACTAATTGACGGTAGAATTATTACAGGAAAAACTACTGACCTTATGGGTTGCTCCAGCACGGTATTACTTAACTCTTTAAAAGCGCTCGCAAACATAGACGACAGTGTAAAACTTATATCCCCATCGGCAATAGAGCCTATTCAGGAACTTAAAACACGCTTTTTGGGTAGCCTAAATCCCAGATTACATACAGATGAAGTTTTGATAGCATTGTCTATAAGCGCAGCTACAGACAGCAAGGCAAAGGCGGCAATGGCACAACTTAAAAACCTGGAAGGATGTGAAATTCACACTACAACCATTTTAGGTTCGGTAGATGAAAAAGTGTTTAGATGCTTAGGACTTAACGTTACCAGCGAGCCAGTATATTCTACAAAAAAACTTTACCACAAATAAACAAAAGGACGGCTAGCCGTCCTTTATTTTATATATTTATTAGAAAGTTCATCCTATTTCTATTTCCAGATATGTGTCTGACGGTGGATTGTCGGTTACAAAGTCTTTTCCATATTTACCCCAAATACCATCATCAATAAATTTTTCAAGCAAAATATTTTTATCTTGAAAATATTCGTCAAGATCATCTACTACGTTCTTTGTAAAAGCCTTTATAAAAGTAGATGCCACCTCTCCGCCGATTTCATTAAAATCGCTTCCAATAATAGCTTTTAGTGTACGCCCGACATCGGAATTAAATCCTTTAACAATCGCAAATATTAAATCCATCAAATTGCTGTCATAACACTCCAAAATACCCTGAGTAAAAAGCAAATCAAGATTAATATCCATAATAGGCTCGTTAGGTAAAGCTTCTTTAAATTGCGCGCTTAACTCATCTAAATAATAAAACATACTATATATAGAATATTTTATAAGATTAAGTTCGGCAGATTCGGCAAAATCTTCATTTCCGCCCAAGATTTTTGTTACAAGGATTGGAATAATATCAGCCATATTTTTATAATCCGATTGAGGAATGCCCATATTATAGGCTTGTAAAATTCTTTCTAGTGACGTATTGTTATTTTCATCTTTAATATAGAAAGGATTGTTAATGACTTTTACTATAATGTCATCAGCAAAGATGTCTACTGCGTTCTTTGCATCGCCTGTAATGCCTAACGCTTTTATCATACTAGGAACGCTAGAACATAATCCAGCTAGATAATCTTCAACAAATTTATATGCATAATCTTGCAAACCTTTTTCAAGTTCTTCTTTTATAGAATCCGGACAAACCGAAGGAAGATATTTTGTATTTATCTTATCAAAATTGCGTGTATTTACTACAATATCTTTCTTTTTAAAGCTCATTTCTTTATAAGATAGCGGATAATATGCCATCGGACCTGCTGCTACTTCGTATAGCTCGTTGCCGTTTGCCGTTGTATATGAGACAGTATCTTGCAAATGGTCGTGCCCTGCAAACACAAAGCGCATACCGTTGTTGGCTAATTGGTTGACAAGTTTTTCATTTTGCTCGCTTATCGTACGGTCTAAAACGATTTGCGCAACCATTGGGTAATGGTCAAGTAAAGTATCGTGTACAATAGCTATAGGCGTAACTTTGTCTTTAACACATTTTGCCGCTTGTTCTTTGAGCCATTTTATATTGGACTCGCTCATATTTTCCGGTTTGATGTCCTCATCACTATCACCGTAATGCACCATGTTATCTATGCCTATTAAACGATATTTTTTGTTAATATTTGCTACATAACTTAAAGTATTGGGGCTGGAAACTATTGCTTCTTCATAGCCAAAATCTTTATAAATTTCTTTAAATCTTGTTGGACTGATTTTGCGACCAATTTGCCCCTTGTTTTCAGGTAAATCGTGGTTGCCGTTTACGACGTAAACGTCCACTCCATTATCTTCCAATCTTTTAAATGCGGCTGCTGCAACTAAATGAGATGCCTCATCTCCATTATCTGTGATATCTCCGCCCACGAAAACGTATTTGTAGTCTCTATCTATTAACTCATCTACCAGCGAATTTAAAATTGCTTCCGTTATATGAATAAATTTATTACTTTTACTATACTCTTCATAGTTTTCTTCGGTGAAATGACTGTTTGCAACAACGTGCAAATCAGTAATAAAAGCAAAATCAAAATCGGGCTTAGAAGTACAAGACACTAAAGGCAGACTAAGTGATGCAATCATTATTAGCATTACTATTAATGAAATAATTTTTTTCATCCCTAAACCTGTGCAATTATTTTTTCTAATTGGTGAGTTTTTCATAAATTTAGCTATCTCCTTTATTGTCCTTCAGCTTAAATGGTAACACAATAAAGGCTATGTTACAATAGCTTTATATATCCAGTTTTGTCAAATCTTCCCTAGTTTCTCGCCTAACTGCTAAATAGTCCTCGCCTTTAGCTACCATAACAATCGGCGGTTTGCCTATTTTATTGTAGTTAGAACTCATTGCATAGTTGTAAGCGCCTGTAACAAGCACCGCCAAAATATCGCCACGTTTAGGTTTCGCAATTAAGGTGTTTTCTTGTATGAGGTCACCACTTTCGCAACATCTTCCGGCAATAGTGCATCGGTAAGACGGCTTTTCAGATGCTTTATTTGCGATAAGCACGGTATACGGCGATTGGTATAACGCATACCTTGGATTGTCGGTCATACCGCCATCTATCGATACATAGTTTTTAAAGCCTGTTATCTCTTTTACGCTTCCCACTGTATATAATGTAATCCCGGCGTTTGCAACAATACTGCGTCCTGGTTCCATTAAAATTTTAGGCAATTTTAGTCCGTATTTTTTGCATTGCGACTTAACGTGTTGGCTAATTTTCGCAATGTTTTGGTCATAGTCGATAATCGGATCGCTTTCGACATATCTTGTAGCAAATCCACCGCCTAAGTTTAGATATTCAGCCAAAAAACCATATTTTTTATTAGCTTCTGCTATAAAGTCGAGCATAATATCCGCGGCTTCCATAAAAGGCTCGCATTCAAAAATCTGTGACCCTATATGGCAATGAAAACCTTTCAAATCTATATTTTTCTTAGACAAAGCATATACGGTAATAAAATCAGCTTGATTAGTACCTATAGCCTGTCCAAATTTACTGTCTATATTTCCTGTGCAAATCGACTTATGCGTATGCGGGTCAATGCCGGGAGTTAGCCTAAGCAGTACTTTTTGCTTAATATTTGCTTTTTGCGCATAAAAATCAATAGCGTCAAGTTCTTCGATATTATCGGCAACAAAAAACCCTACTTTTTTCTCTATCGCGTATTTTACGTCGTCATCAGTTTTGTTGTTGCCATGGAAAAAGGCTTTTTCCATAGGGAAGTTGGCAGCAACTGCAGTATAGATTTCTCCGGTTGATACAACGTCAATGCCGATTCCTTCTTCTTTTGCTATTTTATAAATGCCTTTAAAGCATAACGCCTTGCTTGCGTAAAGAGGCATTGAGCCTACGCCAAAATGCTTCTCCATTGCTGTCTTGTATACTTTACAATTATTTCTGATTCTATCCTCGTCTAGCACCATAAGCGGTGTGCCGTATTTTTCAGTAAGCTCTACTGTGTCGCGACCTGCAAATTGTAAAATTCCTTTCTCATTTATCTTTAGGTTATCGTGTAGCATTTTTTTATCCTCTATTTTTTATAGCAATTTTTCTAATCTTTTTACTGCCTCTAAGGTCGATTCTCTATCGCCAAAAGAGGTCAATCTAAAATATGCTTCTCCTGCTGTTCCAAAGCCTGCGCCAGGTGTTCCGACTATTTGCACTTCTTCTAACAGATAATCAAAAAATTCCCACGAGGTCATTCCGTTAGGACATTGTAGCCATATATACGGTGACGATATGCCTCCGGTAAAATATATGCCTTTCTTTTCTAGCAAGTCAGCCAGCAATTTTGCATTTTCCATATAATAATCAATAAGTGTTTGACACTCTTGTTGTCCTTGCTCTGTAAGTACAGCTTCTGCCCCTCTTTGTATAATGTATGGCACGCCGTTAAACTTAGTTGCTTGCCTTCTTGCCCATAGTTTATTGAGGGAAACACCATTGCTTTCCAGCTCTGTCGGGATTACAGTCCATGCGCACCTTGTTCCGGTAAAGCCTGCCATTTTTGAAAAACTGCAAATCTCGATTGCACATTCTTTCGCGCCTGCTATTTCATATATAGAACGTGGATATTCACCTGTTATAAAACTTTCGTATGCCGAGTCAAATATAATAAGAGAACCCGTTGTAAGAGCATAATCAACCCATTTTGCCAGCTTTTCATGGCTATAAACAGCACCTGTTGGATTGTTGGGAGAGCATAAATAGATTATTCTGCCTTCTTCTTTCGTGTCTGGGGGCATTGGTAAAAATTGGTTTCCTTTATTTGCTTCCAAAAATTTTACCTTTCTGCCACTCATTATATTGCTGTCTAAATAAACAGGATATACTGGATTGGGGATAAGAATTTCATTATCGCCCAAGATATCAACTATGTTGCCAACGTCGCTCTTTGCTCCGTCGGATACAAATATGTCGTCGCCTTTCATCGTCACCATAAACTTTTCATAACGTTTTGCTATTACGTCTCTTAAAAAGTCGTATCCATATTCTGGCGCATAGCCACGGAAAGTCGCCTTATCACCCATTTCCTTTACTGCATTTTGCATAGCAGTTATAGCGCTTTTAGGTAACGGCAAAGTTACGTCGCCAATTCCTAGTCTAATAACCTTTTTATCAGGATTGTTTTTTGTATATGCCTTTACCCTTTTTGCTATTTCAGAAAAAAGATAGCTTTCTTTTAAGTTTTTGTAGTTCTCGTTTACTTTAATCTTCATATTCATACACTCCATCATATACTTTTGTTGCTGTACCTGTCATATATACTCTTAAGTCTTTGTTACAAATAATGCTAAGCTCTCCGCCGATTAACTTTACAGTAATTGGAACATTGTAGTCGCAATGTCCATTCAAAATCGCCGCAACAACGGTAGCGCACGAGCCTGTTCCACAAGCATAAGTTTCTCCGCTTCCCCGTTCCCATACTCGCATTTGTAATGTTTTTCTGTCTATTACCTTGACAAATTCGGTATTAACTCTTTCCGGGAATATGGCAAGGTTTTCAAAGCTTGAGCCTATTTTATCAAGCTCCAGGCTATCTATTTCATCCATAAATATGACCGAGTGGGGATTTCCCATAGAAACAGCGGTGATATTGTAAGGTTTTTTGCCTACCAAAACTTTTTCATTTATCATAGGCTTTGATGCAATAACCGGTATCTTTTCGGGCTCCAAAATAGCCAAACCCATATCAACTTGTACTTTTTCTACCTTATTGTTAATTATGTGTAGCTCCAAATACTTGATACCGCTTAGCGTCTCTATCGATAAACTTGTTTTTTGGGTTATACCATTATCATATAGGTATTTACCTACGCATCTTATGGCATTGCCACACATTTTTCCTTCACTGCCATCGATGTTAAACATACGCATTTTTGCGTCAGCCACGTCAGATGGACATATAAGGACAATTCCGTCAGAGCCTACCGAATGGTGCCTAGGTGACATTCTGATTGCAAGACCGGACGGATCGTCTATTTCCTTTTCTAAGCAATTAATATAAATATAATCATTGCCTGTGCCATGCATCTTTGTAAAATTTACTTTTTTCATCATTGTTTTAGCATATCCTTCATATTGTATAAACCCGGTGATTGGGTAA
>DATFIH010000039.1:0-2525 GCA_035270205.1 Clostridia bacterium
GAAATAGGTATGAATCTATTAACTGCCCCACAAATATGGGCAAATTTTGATAATGACAAATACGACCTTGATGTTAGAATTCTTTCCGAAGGAGAGAGTTGTAAAACCTTTACGTATGTTGCCAATAAAGCTACAGATGGTGACGTTGTCGTACAAATAGATGTTTATTATCCTGCATTTGATTCTAACAAAGTATTGCTGATGGTAGGTGAGTACGGCAAAGAAGTACAAAAAGAAGTTGTTTTTGATCTTGTCAAACGTGGATATTTTGTATGTGTACCCGATTACAGTGGTATAAAAGAAAAAACTGAAACTGCATTCCCACCGAGTTTGGAGTACGGTTATTTTGATAAAGCAGGCGACCATATTATAAAGGTGAGTCCTACGGCTTTGGATACTAGCCAATACCTTTATACGGTAAACCTTAGACGCGCAATAAGTTTTATTACCGATTATCTAAATAAAAAAGAAATTATTTTGATAGGCTTTGGACTAGGTGTAGAAATTGCTATGCAAACGGTGGCGGAAGATGAACGCCCGATAGCTTTGGTATGTATCAATGCCGCAAGCTATATAGAATATGTCAACTATAATAAGTATGGCAGCGAAAAAGAAATACAAATAGACGATGATTTGATGAGCTGGCTTACAGGAGTTAGCAGCATAGCGTATGCAAAGCATATAAAAGTTCCTGTACTTTTTGCACTAGGCAGTAACGGAACGCAAAGCGATATTGATAGACTTTCCAATATCTGCAACCTCATTCCTAACGAGGATATTAGGATTGTAATTTGTCCAAGATATACTGACAATATTGATATTCGAGCCTATAATACTATTCTTGCATGGGTGGAAAGCCATTTTGTTTACAGCACTTTACCCAATTTGCCCAAAGTTGCCATAAGTGTCAACAAGGAGGGCATAGTGTATGCGGATATAGAAGTTGATAACGTTATAAAAACCGAGGAAGTCAAAGTTTATTATTCATACGGAGACTATAACCATGCTACAAGGTTTTGGGATGTTGTTAATGGCGAAGTAGTAGGACTTAGCAACTATATTGCAAAAATAGAAGTAAGTGATCCAGACGTGCCGTTGTTTGCGTTTGCTGAGGTAAAATATCGCAATAATATCACTTTATCGAGTATTCCTTGTTATCAAAATTTGAGTTCACACAAATTAAAAAGTTCTCGCTATGTACAAAACCCTATTGTTTTTCAATATTCGGCAGGTGAAGGTGATTTTACCGAGATAAGCGAAAAAGCAATAGTAATTGACAACAGCTTAACAGAGGGCGTCATACCTATAGGTTTAAAAGGTCTAAAGTGTGAAAAGGGTGGTATGGTAAGCTTTGCCATAGGAACTAAAAAGAACGTTTTAAAGGATAATTTGCTGCAAGTAGACACTTATAGCGATGAGGAGGAATACGATTTGAGCGTAACCTTAATTACGGGCGGAGAGGGGAGTAACGAATATACTTCCGTTAAGCATATAGAGGTAGATACCGATACGTTTTGCAGCGAAAGGTTTGTTACCAACGATTTTAAAGATGCAAATTATAAGCCACTTGATAGTTGGTCGCAAGTCAAGGGTATAAGAATAAATAATTCCAATATTATTGTTGGAAAGATTATGTACGTTTAGGTGTAAAATGAAAGATAAATCATTTCGAAATACAATTATATTGATATTAGTATGCCTGATAGTTATGGGCGCAAGCTTTTATGTGAGTCGCAACCTTCTTATCGTTTTTGAAGTGGGTGGATCGAGCATGGAGCCTACATTATATGACAAAGAAAATGTATTACTTTTTAAAACGAAGCATTTAAAATATGATGATATAATAGTTTTTTGGGTGCCCGATGAAAATCGAAGCCTTGTCAAAAGGGTTATTGGCCTTGCCGGAGATGAGATATCTATAAAATATGATTATGAAAACGAGTGTTACCACGTATATCGCAACGGCGATGTGATAAATGAGGACTATATAAAAGCGCCTATGGACGGTACTTATGAAAGCATGACTTTGACAGTACCCGAAGGCAAAATTTTTTATTTAGGTGACAACCGCAATATTTCTGCAGATAGTCATATAAGAGGCAGGCTTGCCGACGTGGAAGAAGTGGAAGGCGTAGCTTTTGTTAAGTATAAAGGTTATAATTTCAAATTTTTATAATAAAAAACTAAGACGCATAAATTTCTAGCTTTATGCGTCTTTTTTTAATCGGCCCTTTATTTTAAATAAAGCTCGCCCCTATTTTTTACTAAATCTATAAAAAAAGTTTTAAATCTTCCAGATTTTGTTGTAATAGCAACATCACCTTATCGGCAAACTGATTATGAGAATTGGTGTCGGATAAAGTATTTTGCACTTTTGTAATGCTAATTATCCCCATATTAATGCCTTGAATCATTATTTCACTAAGCTTGGAATTGGATTTATCTTTTAAAGTATTAATCGCTGTTGTCATAAACATCATTACTTTATTAACCATAATATTGCTTTTTAATTCTATATTGTGGGT
>DATFIH010000040.1:0-9034 GCA_035270205.1 Clostridia bacterium
TACCTCTCATATAATAAGGTATAATCAATTTACAATATTGACAGCTTTTGTCAAATTTTGTTTAGATTTATCCTTACCTATGATAAAGGTATGCTGCAACATTTTTATTTATGCTTTACAGCTTTAACGCCTTTTATATACGGCGATATAATTTTTTGATTTTTTGGATTTTTATATTGCAATAACGCCCTTTGCGTTACTTTTTCTTGCACACTTCTAGGTACAAATATTTCCTTGCCTGTATCCGGGTCTATTCCCGTATAAAACATACAGGTAGATTTTGTTGCAGGAGTAGGATAAAAGTCTTGTACCTGCTCGGGACTGCGTCCCGTACTTCTAAGATAATCAGTTAGTTTTAATGCGTCCTCAAGCGTACATCCTGGATGAGAAGATATAAGATAAGGCACTAAAAATTGTTTTTTATTAAATTTTAAATTATATTTTTCGTATTTTCTCTTAAATTCTTCAAAAGTAAAAAATCTTGGCTTGTTCATAAGCTTTAATACACTATCGCAAGAATGTTCCGGCGCTACCTTTAATTGACCGCTAATATGGTACTTTACAAGCTCTTCAAAAAACTCTGTATTTTTATCCATAAGCATATAATCATAGCGTATTCCACTGCGAATAAATACCTTTTTTATGCCTGGAAGTTCCCTTACTGTACGCAAAATGTCCAGATATTCGGAATGGTCTACTATTAAATTTTGACAAGGTTCATAACCTATACATTGTTTGGTTTTGCATATCCCTTGTTTTTCTTGCTTTTTGCACGATGGATTTCTAAAGTTTGCAGTCGGACCGCCTATATCGTGTATATACCCTTTAAAATCAGGAAGATGCGTAAGTTTGATAGCTTCTTGCACTATGCTTTCTTTACTGCGCTTGGATATAGTTCTGCCTTGATGAAAACTTAATGCGCAATAGGAACAGTTGCCAAAGCAACCTCTATGTGAAGTAATGGAAAAACGCACCTCAGAAATTGCAGGTACAACATTTTTATAACTGTCGTGAGGTCTTAACATATACGGCAAGGCATAAACCTTGTCCATTTCCTCTACATTAAGCGGTCTTGACGGAGAATTAATAATAACATATTCATTTCGATGCTTTTGCGCCAGCATTTTGCCCGAAATATAATTGCTGTTTTCCGCTTGCAATTTGTACGCTTCCACATACTTATATCTATCGGATGATACCTCTTCAAAGGAAGGACAAACAATAATACTATTATTATTTATTTTTTCTTTTATTTCTTTAGGAAGATTGTTATAGCTTTCCAAATAAGCTGTGCCTTCCAAGTCTTTAATTTTCTTTACGGGAGTGCCATTCCTAATTATTTTAAGCATATCCCATAGCGCTCTTTCACCCATGCCATAAACAAGCAAATCAGCTCGGCTATCTACAAGAATTGACGGCATAACCTCATTTTTCCAATAGTCATAATGCGCCATACGTCGCAAACTTGCCTCAATACCGCCAATAATCACAGGTGCGTCGGGATACAATCTTTTTAAGGCTCTGCTATAAACGGTAACCGCACGATCGGGATGTTTGCCTACTAATCCGCCTTCGGTGTATTCGTCTCTTTTCCTTTTGGTCTTTGCTACGGTATAATTGTTGACCATACTGTCTACGACACCGCCACTTATCAAAAAAGATATATTGGGTCTGCCAAATTTTTTATAATCGTCATCGTTTATAGGTTGGCTTAAAATAGCAATGCTAAAACCCTCGCTCTCAATAAGACGAGATACAATAGCGTGTCCAAAGCTTGGATGATCAACATAAGCTTCGGGTATTATGAAGATAAAATCTACTGAAGAAGTTAATTCTTCAGGTGAAATTGGTAAAAAAGGCATATTATTCTTTGGCTATATCCTTTCGGTAATGCATACCGTCAAAGCTAATTTGCGTAATATTTTTATATATATTTTTCGCGCACTCTTCCTTACTTTCTCCCATACTGCATAAACTCATAACTCTCCCGCCTGACGTTCTTAACTCTCCGTCGACAAGCTTGGTTCCTGCGTGGTAAAGCTTAACGCCATTATCAAGTTCGCCAATAGTGATTTTTATATTTTTATTATATTCCAGCGGATAACCACCTGAAGTCATAACAACGCATACAGCTGTTTCGTTTTTCCACAACAATTCTACTTGGTCGAGTTGTTGATTAATAACAGCGTAAATTATATCCAAAATTGGTGTTTCCAGTAAAGGTATTATAACTTGGCTTTCCGCATCGCATAATCTTACTGTAAAATCAACAACCTTAATGTCTTCATTTTCTGTAAGAATCAGGTTGAAAGCAAGCACCCCCTTAAAAAGCCTACCCTCTTCATTAAGGGCATTCATAGTAGGTACGAAAATAGTATCGTATGCTTTTTTAGCAACTTCCTCGGTGTATTCTTTGGCTGGAGTAACTGCGCCCATGCCTGCTGTACTCATACCCATATCGTTATCAAAAACTCTTTTGTAGCAGTTTACCGCCTTCATTGGTAAAATTGTTTTACCATCACAGAACGTCATCAAAGTAAAAATTTTGCCCGGTATAAATTCTTCAATAACAATAGTCTTGCCTGCATCACCAAACATTTCGGCAACCATAATATCATACATTGCGTTTTCCGCTTCTTTAAGGTTGCGGCAGAACATTACGCCTTTACCGGCAGTACGTCCATTAGTTTTGATAACTAATGGAAATGGATGTTTTGCAATATATCTTTTTGCCTTATTATAGTCATCAAAAACCTTATAACTTGGTGAAGGAATATCGTATTTTGAGCATAATTCTCTGCTTAATGCTTTATTACTTTCCATAACCGCCGCCTTGGCGCTCGCTCCAAAAGCTAAATGACCTTTGCTAATAAGCTTATCTGAAAGACCTTTAGCCAGCGCCTCATCGGGAGAAATAACAGTTAGCTTAATGTTGGGGTTAGAGTCTAAAAACTCCAATATGCTATCATGGTCGTCAATGCTCATCTTCACACAATGCGCAATTCCTGCAAGCCCACCGTTACCGGGAATGCAAAAAATATTGTCTACTCTCTCGTCTTTTTTTAGAGCTAATGCTAGTGCATGCTCTCTTCCTCTCGAACCTATTAATAATATATCCATTATTTCCTCCTTGGATTTGTGTTTCTATAATTATGACAGACTATTTATGTACTTTCTTTATGTCTTCTTTCGTTAAGGTCTTTACCTACAGACATTACCGTATATTGCCTTGATATAATTCCCATTGCGGATAATTATTGATATCTGTATATCTTTTTTTCGCCGTCGTCGGAACGTTAATTCTTAAAATTGGGGAATTAATATAGCTATTTGTTTTTTGGTCATAAACCATAAAAGCAAATTGACCAACACTTGGAGGTATTATTGCGGTAAGATTGATTTCTTGTAGCGAGACACAGTTCGAAAAGGCATATTCGCCAATTGAAGTGATAGTTGATGGCAAATCTATCTTAGTTGCCTTTGCCCTGTCGAATGCATATTTTTCAATGGCGGTAACTCCTTCCGGAATATAAATAATATCAAAATTACTCATATAAAATGCAAGATCACCTATAGTGGTCACATCATAAACAGTATCGTTATATGTAATAGTTTGGGGAATGGTAATGGAAATATCGGGAAAGCGAGTATTTTCTAAAACGCTGGAAACTTTAGCATAAAAAGTATCCCCTGATTCGTTGCTTTTTTTATATATATTGTAGGTGACACCCAAATAAGTGTCAAAATATTCGCCGATATTTGTATCCTTCGTTATATTTTTGGCGCATGACAACAGTAATAAAGATGTGAATATTAATACCAGTACTACAAGTATAGTCTTCTTAACTTTCATTACTTTTCTCCAGACTGTAAATCAACAAAATAAACCTTATATATGTGTATAATTAAAGTATATTATATACTATTATTCTATAATAGTCAATATGGAAAGAAGTTTGGCAACAAGTCAAAAAAAACGAGGCAGTTTGCGATTCTGCCCCGTATTTTTAAGTTATTATTTTATAAAACTAAGCCTTAGCTTTTCTTCACACTATAACCTGCATAAAGAACAAGCTCACAATTAACTACATCCGTATCTTCAAGTTTGTAAAGTAGCTTATCATCCAAATACCAACCTATAAAAGTATAATTATGTTTATACGTTTCTATTTGAATGCCACCGGGTTGCTTTTCTTCTACGTCAACGTCTTTTTTAGGTACTTGGCTCTTTTTCTCCCACCAGTTTTGTCCTTCCGTCTGGCCGCTAGCAAGTTCTTCGTTAGTATCTATTGAGGCGTTTAATACACCCTCTTTAAAGCCAAGTCCCATTTCAATGGTGATTTCTTCATATTCTGAATAATCATTAGCACTGATTAGCATTTCGTCAGTAAGCATTTGAAAACTAGTTGGATTAGTGGCAATGGCATGATATTTAGGAGCATACGTTGTATTTGGCGTAGCCGTTTCAAGCGTGTAGGTCATCTCAGGTAAATGCTTAAAGTTTAATACAGCATTTCCACTGACGTGTTGTAAAATTGTAGAGTAGTTGTTTGCAAACATAGATATAGAATGGTTCGTATCGTAATCTTTGGTACAAGTTGCATGCGTACAATCCGTTTCTGCGCCAATTTCAGCTCCACATGACCATTTTCTCTTAATAACAAGATCTTCCAATCTATCAAGTTTTTCTATATATGTAGGTATTTGAGCATAGTTAGTTTCGTCTAAAGCAGTGACTACTTCTTGATTCATTTTAGACCAGCTTTCAGTCGTAGCTTTACTAGCTTTATTCTCGACGCCTGCTTTGGAGTGAGAATTTTGCATTTGAGTTATAAACGCAGTTAGCTTGCCCTCGGCATATTCTATTGCGCCAGTCAAATCTTCATTTGCTACATAACCATTGTCATAAATATACTGTTCTGGCGCAACTTTGTTTACGTTAAGCAATTTTATATCCTTTTTGTTGTTTTGGATACCGCTTATCATGTCGCTAGAATAATTGTATATTTGATAACGCAATGCACATCCAAGTTCGGTATTGGTCATATTGGTAAGCAAATAATTAGCTACCTTAAGCTGTTCTCTATCGTAAAAGTATTCACCTTGAGCAGCATTTTCAGCGCCTTGGCTCTTGCCTGTTTCATACTTTGTGTTGGCTTCGTTGTAAGCGTTCATTACTGTGCTATCTCCACCGTAACACCACAACCAGTCGGACATTCTCATTTGTCCGGCAAATCCGCCGTCTCGCATACCATTACGCATTTCTTCTGTATATTTCAAATTGTTATATTTATCAATCTCATAAACTTCGATGTCCCTGTCTTCCTTAAACTCTTGAAAAGCAAGATGAACCGGATAAAGCGAATTTTGATAGAAATTATCGCTATATCTATAAGAATCTTCATAGGATTCGCGTTGAATCTTAACATATTCCGCCCACTCGTCATTGGTAAACGTAACCATATGACCATATTTTAGTTGTTTTTCAAACTCATCATCATTGGTTTCGTCATAAGCGCACTTTTCATAGTCATAATAATAACCATAAAGCTGAACACTTTTAGCTAGTCCCTCAGAATAATAGTCATCAAATGCTAGAAAATATACAAGTGTATCATAATCTAATTCTTCCTTGCAAAAAGTCCAAAAAACATCATTCGCTGGAGTTACCGGATTTGCATTAAATTGAGCATCTGCCATCTCTTCTACTACAGTCACAGCGTATAACATTTCTTTTACAAAGGTACGGGCAAATTCGTCACCTGTCATACCTATAGCAAATACTTTGCCTGCAATATTTCGATATTGGCGTTTTACATTATCTTCATCTGTATCTGTAGCAGTAGATAGATCAGCTCTATCTTGTAACTGTTCGTAGTATTCGTAATCATCAAAGAAAGACCAACCAGGAGTTGCTGACCATACATCATATTCCATTCTAGCCTCTATATCTGGTTCTACATTAGATTCACCCGCAAGATAATCTACAACAAGTGTCATTTTGGGGTTAGGTAATGCTGCTAATCTCATAGCCTCAATAATTGCAGCAGCATCAGAATTTGCAAATATTTTAACGACTGAAGAGAAATCATCATAACCTTCTTCGTTAGACTTGTCATCAATTCTCGTTTGAAGTTTAGTTTGTTCTGCACTTGTGTCAAGATATGTAACTGCAGCCGGCTCATAATAACTAGCCTTTGATGAATAATTTATCAAATCGGCAAGCTGTATAATATCACTTGGTTTTAAAGCCTCCGAACCACCGTGATTTCCATCAATTGGTACCCTCGGTTTACAAGCCGCAAACGAAAATATCATGAATATCGTTATAATAAACAGTAACGCTTTATGGGAAAATTTCATATAGCCTCCTCTAATTTTTTGCTTATGTCCAATACTATTATATTTAATAATATTAATTATGTCAATAGTATAAGAAACCTTGTTTCTGCTTAAAAGCTATCTTGTCAGTAGCAAATAAACTATACCTAGTATCACACTAAGTATAACGACTACCAATGCGCTAACCTTAATAAACGAAAGCGGCGCTTTTCCTGTGGTTTGACCGTTTCTTGCATTGATAAAGAAATGATATATCTTATCTTTATATTTATATGCGCATTTCCATATCGGCGCAAGTATATATTGATATCTTCGATTATTATAGCTGGTATTTAAAGTTAGACTTTGAACTACGTCGGCATTGTGTTTTCTTATTATATCCCCTTTAATGCTGTCGTGAATATCATAAGTTGCTTTTTCCCAAGTAGAGTCCAAACTCTCGGTATATCTTTCACTAGAAAAACCTGCAAAATAGTTTTTATCATATTCAAGAGCATTTTCCACATCAAAAAAGCCCAATTTTTGTAAGTCTTTTTGAATTAAATATTCACTGACTTCGTATTGTAAATCTTCAAAACCTTTATCGATAGTGCCTGATACTGGAAAATACCTCGTTCGACGTACCGTGTGGCGATTTTTACCGCTACCTACTGTAACATAATAATACTTGCCCATTACCCCTGTATAATCGGAACAAGTGTCTGTGGTAAAGCTAAATGTAGGTACGTATATACCTTTCATTGTATTCACCTTAAAGTTTTTGCGCAAAGCATTGGGCGCAAACCATTTCTTTTTAATAAAAGTCTTGTATTTTTCTTTTGCTTCGTTTTTATCAATTTTAAATGGTAGAACGCCCGTCGGTTTTAGCCCTTGCATTTCACTTTCATCAATAAGATTGCCCGAATTGCAAAAAGGGCATTCTGGACTCATCTCATAGTCGGGAAGAACGGCAATCGCTCCACACGCCGAACAACGAAAATGCTTAACTTCGCCCCATTTTTCATAGCTCGTTTCCGTGCTTTCTGCATATTCTCTTCTCCTGGCAAATCGGCTTTTGTCTAAAGCTTTAAAAGAATTACAATAGTCACACTTTAAGCTGTTGGTTTTAGGGTCAAACGTCATAACTGCGCCGCAAGATTCGCATTGCAGGTACGACGTTTTTCTAGTAGCTACTTCTTCTTCCATAATACTAATCTACTTTTTCCCCACAGGAAGGACAAAACTTTGTATTTGCCGCTAACTCCGCATCGCATTTTGCACAAGTTTTGGCTACCTTATTGCCACAGGAAGGACAAAACTTTACATTTGAATCTAATATAGCCCCACATTTGGAACATCCATTTTTAACCATCTTTCCGCAATCTGGACAAAATTTGGTATCTTTATTGACGTTTTTGCCACAATGCGGACAAACAATTTTTTCCTCAACTGCCGCATCCTTGGTATTTGCCAAAGCTGCACCCATTACCTGTCCCAAGCTAACGCCCGCGCCTAGTCCTACTCCGGCTCCTGCAATTCCACCACTTGTGTTTTGCGCAGCATCACGCAAAGCTTGCGCTGCCTGATATTGTGTAAAGCTTCCCATCTTATCGCCCATAATACCCATAGATGTACGCGTATCTAAAGTTTTTTCCACTTCTGGTGGTAAACTAATATTTTCGATATGGAAAGAGGAAAGTTCCAACCCGAACTCCTCAAAATGTTTTTGCAACTTTTGCTGTGCAAACTCGCTAAGCTCGTCATACTGGCTTGCAAAATCAAGGGCAGCAATTTTCGATTCTCCAATAACGTCGCTTAACTTGCTGACAATTGCTCGTTTTAGATATTCGTTAACGTCATCAACCTTAGCAAGAGGACGGGTTCCGGCAAACTCTTCAATGCATTTTTTAATGTCAACTGCTCTAAAACTGTACACTCCAAACGCTCTTATACGTATCATTCCAAAATCCTTATCCCTAAGCATTACAGGGTTTTGAGTGCCCCACTTTTGATTAAGAAATTGTACTGTGTTGATAAAGTATACTTCTGCTGTCCATTTTGTTTCAAAAGCGTATACCCAGTTGGCGAGTGCGCTCAATATCGGAATGTTGGCTAAATCATCCAATTTATATGTGCCAGGTTCGAAAACATCGGCGAATTTACCTTTGTTTACAAGCACAGCCATTTGGCTTTCTCTAACTACTAGCCTGCTACCTTTCATAATTGCGTATCTATCCGGACAATCAAAACGTTTTACAACGGTATCGCTTGTCATATCGCTCCACTCTATTACTTTAAGTAGCTGTTTTTTGAAAAATCCCATTTTTAATCTCCTGATATACTTTAAAATTTTATTATCATCTCCTTTAGGTAAACCCTAAAGCACATAAATACATTTTACAATATAGACCGCTAATTGTCTAGTTATTACGATTTATAAAAAAGTTTTTATAATAGTATTTTACTAAATTTCATTGACAATAGTCCTATCCTTATGTTATTATCAGTTAGCAAATAAGTAAGTAATAATTCGGTTTGGAGAAATACCCAAGAGGCCGAAGGGGCTCCCCTGCTAAGGGAGTAGTACGTGATAAGCGTAGCGAGGGTTCAAATCCCTCTTTCTCCGCCAAGAGCAAACAAATCCGAACCCTCGGAGATGTTTGCTTTTTTATTTTAAATTTTATGCCGTGAAAGGTTCTTGACATGAGAAAGG
>DATFIH010000041.1:0-4102 GCA_035270205.1 Clostridia bacterium
GAATTGGGCGGAATATCTGTACAGTTATGAGGATTTATTATATTTAAAAGGGAAAAAATATCACGGGCAGAGAAACCATATTAATAGGTTTTTAAGAGAATATCCTGCTTCTGAATTTTTACCTTATGATGAAAAAATGCATGATGAAATGCTGATATTTCTTAAAGAGCATTATGAGAGTTTGGAAAAAGACAATCAATGGCTTCGAGATGAAAGATACGTTATTGAAAACAGGCTATTACCACAATATTCATTATTGGGGCAAACGGGGCTTATCGTAAAAGTTGACGGCAAAATAATAGCGGCTGCATTTGGAGAAATTTTGGGCGATACTTTATATGTGCATTTTGAAAAGGCGTTACGAGAATATAATGGTAGCTATGCAATAATCAATCAAAGGTTTGCGGAGTTTTGCTACATAGACGGATTAAAATATATCAACAGAGAGGAGGATTTGGGCGACTTAGGATTAAGAACGGCAAAACTTAGTTTACATCCTGTAGAAATTACCCCCAAATTTTCTGCAAAAGTTGATATTTAATAGATTTTTAGGCAATAAAATATAGAAAAAAACGCTTGTAAATTTATTATTAGTATGCTACAATAATTAAACATTAAGCTGTTTAGGAGATTGATAATGTTCAGTTTTTATACGTTTTATACGGTATTATCTATAATTTTTCTTGTATTAATGGTATTGTTCAGTATCATTTTGACAGTTATTGTTGTCATGCAAGACGGTAATTCCAACAACATTGGCGCAATAACAGGTGGCTCGGAGAGCTTTTTCGGAAAAAATAAAGCAAAGAGTATGGATGCAAAATTAAAACGCTTAACAATCTACTTAGCAATTTCAATTTTAGTAACTTCCATTTTATTCTTTATAGTTCAAATATTATTAAAGACTTTGGATTAAGATTTTTTAAAACAAAAAGACGAAAAGCCTGTTGAGCAATCGACAGGCTTTAATTTTAGTACAATAAGCTAATAATGCTAGATATATATTACTTGCTATTATTTAATTTTATATGTTAAAATATTATGATTGGAGAAATTTATGAACAATGAAAAACTAATCGCAACCAATAAGAAAGCCTATCATGAATATTTCATAGAAGATACCTATGAAGCAGGCATTCAATTAGTTGGTAGCGAGGTTAAAAGCATAAGACTTGGCAATGTAAATCTAAAAGACAGCTTTGCTCTTATCAAAAACAACGAGGTTTTCCTTTATAACGCTCATATTTCACCGTATGTAAAGGGCAGTTATTACAATCCCGAGCCTAAAAGAACAAGGAAACTATTGCTGCATAAGCAAGAAATAGACAAGTTACGCGGTAAGGTAGAGAAAAAAGGTTATACATTAGTCGTAACTAAAATGTATTTTAAGCAAGCACTTGTGAAGGTGGAACTTGCTCTTGCAAAAGGTAAGGAGTTACATGACAAAAGAGCCGCGTTGAAAGAAAAGCAATTAAATCGCGAAACGGAGAGAACGTTAAGTGAATACAGATAGAAAAAAGAAGGAGAAATATTATGTTTAGTACGGATACAAAATGTGTACAGTCGGGTTATAATCCTAAAAATGGAGAGCCTAGGGTGTTGCCTATATGCCAAAGCACTACTTTTAGCTATGATACACCCGAAGAAATGGGAGACTTATTTGACCTTAAAAAAGAAGGATTTTTCTATTCAAGACTGGGAAATCCAACGGTAGATGCGTTAGAAAAAAAGATTACCGATATGGATGGTGGAATAGGCGCGCTTGGATGCAGCAGTGGAATGGCGGCTATGACGCTCGCAACGCTTACTTTATGCCGTGCCGGAGATAACATAATTTCTTTAAGCACAATTTACGGTGGAACATATAATTTATTCAATACGACACTACCTAAGTTAGGGATAAATTGCAATTTTGTAGAGCCTACGGCATCTGCTGAAAAAATTGAGTCACTTATAGATGAAGATACAAAGTTTATATTCTGTGAAACAATAGCAAATCCGGCTATGTACGTGGCAGACTTTGAGAAGTTAAGTAAAATATGTAAAAAGCATAAACTGCTTCTTGTCGTGGATAACACACTTGCCACGCCTGTTATCTGCAAGCCTTTTGATTTGGGCGCAAATATTATTATTTATTCTAGCTCGAAATACCTTGACGGTCACGCTTGTGCGCTTGGCGGTATAATTGTGGATGGTGGTAATTTTGAATATGGAAACAACTCACGTTATGAGGACTTTAACACTCCCGATGAGAGCTACCATGGTATGATTTATGCTAAAGATTGCAAAAAAAGTGCATTCATTGTTAAAGCAAGAGTACAAAGCATGAGAGATGTTGGAGCAATTATGAGCCCTGAAAATGCATTTTTAACCCATATGGGCATAGAAACTTTGCATTTAAGAATGGCAAGACATTCCCAAAATGCAACTGCCGTTGCTAAGCTTTTAGAAAACAATACAGCTGTAGAGTGGGTAAAATACGGAGGACTGGATAACGATATTAACAATCCTCTAGTAAAAAAATATTTTAACAATGCTATGGCAAGCGGAATGGTTACCTTTGGGATAAAAGGTGGCAGAAACGCTGCTGCAAAATTCCAAAAAGCGCTTAAACTTTTGCGTATAGTAACGCATATCGCCGATGCAAGAAGTTGCGTGTTGCACCCAGCTAGTACTACGCATAGACAACTTACAGATTCCGACTTGAAAGCGTGCGGAATTTCCGACAATCTTATCCGTTTATCTATTGGAATTGAAGGTACTGAAGATATAATTAGCGATATAGAAAATGCTTTATGCGCAAGTCAAAAATAAAAAATAGGAGAAAACATTATGCCGATAGTAATCCCAAAAGATATTCCAGCGTTTGATATATTAACGAAAGAAAATATCTTTTGTATGCATTCGTCAAGAGCAGAAATTCAGGATATCAGACCTCTTGAGGTGCTGATTCTTAATCTTATGCCCACTAAAGTTATGACGGAAACGCAACTTATGAGACTACTTTCCAACAGTCCGCTACAAGTAAATGTTACTCTGTTGCAAACTGTTTCTTATCAGCCCACAAATACTAGCCAAAAACATATGGATAAATTCTATAAATCTTTTGATGATATTAAAGATATGAAATTTGATGGAATGATAGTGACCGGCGCACCGGTAGAAACTATGGATTTTTCGGAAGTTAAATATTGGGAAGAGCTTTGCAAAATTTTTGATTATGCCGAAAGGAACGTAACAAGCTCTATATTTATATGTTGGGGAGCGCAGGCTGCGTTAAATTATTATTACGGCATAGGCAAAAGAACGATGCCTAAAAAGCTATTTGGAGTTTTTGAAAATCATAGTTGCTTAGAAAATGAGCCACTTTTGAAAGGTCTTGATGATACGTTTAATATTCCGCATTCACGCTATACGGAAATCGATGAAAAGTCGCTCTGTGAAGACGGTAGACTTGTAGTTATTGCCGCAGGCAAGGAATGTGGTATAAGTATTGTAAAGTGTATAGATAATCGCAAAATTTTCTTTTTCGGACATGCAGAGTATGATGCGAAAACCTTATTGGACGAATATTTGCGTGACATAGAAAAGGGACTGGATATTGAGAAACCAAAGAATTATTTTACCGATGAAAATGACTTAAAATCTATAAATATAAGTTGGCGCTCGACAGGAAATTTATTATTTTATAATTGGCTCAACTATTATCTGTACCAAGTTACGCCATACAATATCGGGAGAGAAAGTGGTAATTAAAAAGCTTTATTTGGATAACTTTTTGAGTTACACAAAGCAATACGCAGAGCTTAATGATAATCTGAATGTAGTAGTTGGGAAAAATGCCGCAGGGAAAACCAACTTTGTTGAAAGCATTTATTTTGCTTCTCTTGGCAAATCGTCACGTGGGTTAAAAGACAAAGAACTCATAAATTGGGACAATCCAAAAGGGGGAGCAAGAGTAAAAATAATGTTGCAGAAAAAATATTCTGCGCATACCATTGATATTTTTATAGACGAGGCCGGGAAGAAAAGAATATTAGCAGACAATCTTCCCGTGCTTAGGATTGGTGAACTTATCGGGATTATTAACATAGTGTTTTTT
>DATFIH010000042.1:0-5210 GCA_035270205.1 Clostridia bacterium
GATGGTAGATATAAGAAAAAAGAAGCTAAAATTATACGTTTTGTTTATTTTACTTGCTATTTTTTTAGTGAGTATTTTTAGCTGTAATCTTTATCAAAAGCCATATATTTCGAGTGCGACAGACTATCAAAGGTTAGAACTTAATAAATCCATAGATAATAGCAATTATGTAAATTCATTAAAAGCAGCGTCGGTCTCATCACCAGTAGTCGATGAACTAAATATATCAAATGTAGTTATATTTATATATTTCAAAGATGAAAGTAAACCACAGATAAACGAATCTACCATTGCAAAATTCACAGGGGAACAAGATTCGCTTACCGATTACTATTATGATATTAGCTACGGAAAAATAATAATTTCTACCTTTTATGCAGCAACAGAAAATGGAGAAAGCTATATATATCATGCTTATCAAGCGACCCAAAGCAGGAGCTATTATGAATCAATAAAATATAGAAACTTTAATAGAGCCACAGTAGAAAGAGAACTTTTGGTGGCTGCGATAGTAGATTTTGACCAACAAATGGACTATACGGACGTAGACCTTGACAAAAACGGCGATGGTAATGTCGATAGTGTTAGCTTTGTAATTAGCGGAAGCTATGTAGACTCAGAGGCAAACTGGGGAGGTTTAATGTGGCCCCACTCTTTAGTTATGTCAGCATTAAATGTTGAAACTAATAAGCCCAACATATATATAAACAATAAAATGGTAGAATATTATACCTTTAACTTTTTAGATAAGCTAACGACAGGACTGATTTGCCACGAGTTCGCGCACGTGCTTGGCGCTCCCGATTTATACCACTATAATAATGATAAAAATTATTATCAAGTAGCATATTGGGACTTGATGCATTTTGAGTGTAGGGTTCCGCAATATATGACAACTTATATGCGTTACAAATATTTAGGCGCAAAAAGTATTGCACTTAGCAACCTTTATACAAGTAAAATATCGCAAATTACAACCTCGGGGGATTTCACTTTAAAGCCTGCTACTACAGTTGGCAAAGAACAGGATGACTTTTTGGCATATAAGATAGAAATAGATGAAAATGAAAGCATTTGGATAGAATATAGAAACAAGGAAGTCGGACTTTATGACAGCGAATTGCCGGGTTCCGGATTAATTTTATATAGAGTTAATAACAAAGCAACCTCAGGCAATCAAAACGGTCAAAGGCATGACGTTAACAATCCCGATGAGGTATACGTATACAGACCTAGCATAAGCAATTCATCCGTTCTGAAAGATCGCGAAAAAGAAAATTTAGCATACGCATGTTTAGGAAGTGGTGATTATCTTGGGGAAAGAAATACCACATCACTATACGATGACGATTGTATTTATCTAACAAATGGAGTTAATACAGGTATTGTTATTACGGTTAATAGTGAAACCAATGAAGAAATATCCTTCAACGTTAACATGCCTAATTCATTGTCAAGCGCCAATCAAGTTGCAAAAGTTGAAGTGCTTGATAAAGTCAAATATGATACTTACGGGATTAAGGATTCCAATATAATAGTGGGATATAGACAAAATATTCTAAATACACTTGGCAATTCCGTTAAGGTGATAATTACATATAAAGACAATACTTCCTACATTGCAACTATGGACAATGTGAAATTTGTTTTTGATACACAAAAAATAGGTATGTCACAACAAGCGACAGTAAGATATTCCGATTCTTATAATAATAATATCGTAGGCTACTTTAACCTAATAATAAGAGACGGCGTATTTAATGCAAGCGTAAACTCTTTTCCCAACCTTATAAGCTATAGATTAGGCGCTGAACTTGACCTTTCAGGACTTATAATTTCAATAACATATGCTAGTGGGAGTACGTCAACAATAGCTTATGTGGATGCGCCTGAGAGATTTTCGTATATTGGGTTTGACAGCAATAAAAGTGGACTGTATAAGGTAGAGGTAACTTACACAGATGAACTTGGCAACAAAGACGTTGTAATAATTGACGTAAGCGTAATTGCAGATATAAAGAGTATAAGTATCAATACTAAGAACAGTCGGCAACTGATTGCTTTCACCGAAAACACCGATTATGATACCATTGTAGCCGAAATACCAAGCTTGCTTGAGGTAATAGGGACGCAAGAGGATGAAACGTCTGTTATCTTAGACTATACGGCATACAGTATAAAACCATTCAATTATACAGGTACAGGTACAGCATACAACATTGTTGCACAGCTAAGTATAGATAAAACAATAGAAAGTCAAGCTTACCCAATAAACATTGTTAATTCTACCAATATTAGCAATGTCACCTTAGTTACTTTGCCCCAATTGGATTATCGTTATGGAGAGAGTTTGGACTTGTCGAAGGGCTTGTTACAAGTAGAAATAGAACAAGGCACAAGTTCTTACGGTATCTCGCTAGAAGGCTTTTACGATGAATTTAACGACAATCAATATGATTGCACACGTTCGGGGAAACAGTTGCTTACTGTAGATATTTACGGTTTTACAATAAGTTTTACAGTTGATGTAGGGAGTGACACGACGCAACTTTTAACTGTAAATGCGGATAGTATATATATGAAAACAGGTATTAAGAACTATTTGCGTTCGGCACATAGCATAACGTTGAGCGACTTTGTAAGCTCAATTGCCAGTGTATTTACCGTTAAGGTATATTATAATAATATGCTTATTAATGTAGATGCATATAAAAACATGCTGGTATCCAACAAGATTAGCATACAATTATTCAACGATAACAATGTAATAGTAGCGGATTTTTATACAAGCATTATAGGTGACACCGATAGCAACGGAATACTTGATACCGATGATATAAACGAACTTGCCAAAACATTGGTAACGAATAAAAATAGAAATGACAATTACGATATTAACCTGGACGGTATATATGATATTGTAGATTTCGTATTGCTTATAGAAAAGGTAAGAAAATGAAAAAAAAGATAATAGCGATTTTATTTTTAATAGTTTTTGTAATGCTAATTTTTGCAGGTTGCAGACCAAGAAAAGGACTTACGGTGGTGCAGGTAGTAATTAAGCCCAATTCCTTTAAAGAAAGCTACGAAGTAGATGAACAGCTTAATTTTGCTAGCATTTTTATACTTATTACCTACGATAACGGTGAAAATGTGTATGTGCAATGTGACAATACGATGGTAAAAGGCTTTGATACGCTAACTACAGGAGAAAAACAGCTTTACGTAGAATATGGCGGGGTAAAAAGCGAAAGCTTTGATTATGAGGTTTTTTATTCTATAGATAATTCAAAAAAAATACTTACTAGCGCTAGATTGGAATATACTAAAGGAGTAAACAACGAAATATTGGGATACGGTATAACCTATTATTGTGGCGATCTTATCAACGTAAACGCTATTATGTTTAGTCTTTATGGCGAACAGTCCTTGAGCGTGAATAATGATTTATCCAATTTGAGTTTGGAACTTCCAACAGGGTGGAGCTATTATGTCGAGTATATCTCTGAGCAAACCTTGCGTATATTACTTTATAATAAGGATAATGAAGTTGGACTAAGTACCAATGCATCGTTCATAGTAAGTATAAATAAAGGCAATTCTGAAGCGGTAACGTGGCTAAAAGATATAGAAGTTTCCACAATAGGAGACAACGCAACTAAGTATTATATTCCTGATTATATGAGGTAACAATGTTAAAATTAATTCCACAACCAAATTCTATCGAATACAAAGAAGGTCTGTCCTGCGAGAAGGTGAGCTTTGAAGAAAATGCCGAAATTTTAGATGGCGGATATATCATCGATACAGATACTGACGGTATCAAAATTAGTTACGGTAGCGATAAAGGAAAATTTTATGCGCTTAAAACAGTTGCGCAAATTTTACGACAATCCCAGTATGGGATACCGCAAATGCATATTGAGGATGCCCCAAAGTATCAATATAGAGGATTTATGCTTGATAGCGCCCGACATTTTTTCAGTGTGGAGAGCGTGAAAAAGTATATAGAAATAATGGCTGATCTCAAATTAAACAAATTTCATTGGCATCTTGTAGACGATCAAGGTTGGAGAATAGAGATTAAAAAATATCCTGCGCTTACTGATATAGGAAGCAAAAGAAGTTCTACAAGAAATGACGGAGTAGCGATTGAGGGGTACTATACTCAAGAAGAAATTAGAGAAATTGTAAATTACGCTAAAGAGAGATTTATTGAAGTTATCCCAGAGATTGATATGCCCGGGCATTTTACAGCGGCTATTGCCTCTTATCCATATTTAGGTTGTACCGAAAAGGAGATAAAGGTTAGTGAAAGTTTTGGGATACATGCAGAAATCGCTTGCGGAGGAAAGGAAACAACTTACGAATTTTGTGAAAATGTACTACGTGAAGTGTTTGAACTTTTTCCTTGCGAGTATATTCATTTGGGCGGTGATGAAGCTTTAAAATTGCATTGGATAAACTGCCCATCGTGCCAAGATAAGATGGCAAAAAACAATTTGGAAAATGAAGAGCAGTTACAAGGCTACTTTATGAATAGAATGGTAGACTTTGCGCAAGAATACGGCAAAAAGGTTGTCAATTGGAACGATGGCTTGTGCGGAGGCAATATAAATAAAAGTGTTGTTTTGCAGTACTGGAAGGAAAGTAAACTTGGGAAAGAGGTGCTTTTAAAGGAATCTAATATGGGCAGAAAGATTATTATGAGTCCTTTCTACGCATATTATATCGATTATCCTTATGGAATGACCAGTCTGAAAAAGACTTACAATTATGAAATAGCAAACGAGGTGCAAAGTTCAGTTATTGGATTAGAAGCGCCGATATGGACAGAATATTTGGAAAATACTAAAAAACTTGAATATATGGTGTTTCCAAGACTTATTGCAGTTGCCGAAAGAGCTTGGAGCAAAGATAATCATTATGATAGTTTTGCTTATAGGCTGGAAGAATATTATAATTATTTAGATACTTTTGAGATTAATTATGCCAAAAATTACAATCCAAGTAAATTAAAAGGTATAATGCAGGTTGTTAAATTCTTTGCAAATGCATTCGATAAGACCAATCGTAAAAACCTTAAGTTGCAAATTCTTAATAAAAAAGCATTAAATAAAAAATATGGCAAAAAATAAAGTTGAATAATGGTAAATTGTTTGATATAATGAATACTAATTTTAGTTAAGGAAATAGGTATGAATCTATTA
>DATFIH010000043.1:0-24272 GCA_035270205.1 Clostridia bacterium
ATGGTAATTTCCCTATGCTTTTTGCTTAATGCTTGTCAAACTGACAAGCAATTCATTTATACTAATTACAATTATTTTGGTACGGTTTTAAAAGCTGTCACTTATACGGATAAGGACACGTTTATGACCTTTAAAGAAAAAGCCGACGCTGTACTTTCAAGTATAGATGCTACTTTTAACGAAGAAATAGCAAGCTCTGAAGTGGCTAGATTCAATAACGCAATAGACGGAGAAACCATTGATATAGGCGAAGAAACGTATAATCTAATAATGACAGCTAAAGATATATATAGTCAAACTTCAGGCGCATACAACCCGTGTGTTTATTACCTTGTTGACTTGTGGGGTTTTTCTGCAAGGTTCGCTACAAATACCGATATAACGAGGAGTTATGACCGCGTTTTTGACGAAGAAGGTTTTTTACCGTTGCCTGAGCCAAAATTTGTGGAAGCGTTTGCCACTTTATCAGATTTTGATAAGGTGCGTTGTTTTAGTGAGGACGGAAAATATTATCTTGTAAAAGAAAATAGCTTGCTAAACTTAGACGGTATAGATTATTATGCAAGGATTGATTTAGGCGGACTTATTAAAGGTTACGCAATAGACAAACTTTTAGAAGTTGCTGACAACTTGGCAATAACCAAAGGTTATATAAGCTATGGCACAAGCAGTGTGGCGCTTATGGAAAACAAAAAAAGCGACAAGTGGGATTTAATGCTTACCAATCCCAGACAAACTGAAAACAGTTCGGATATTTACCTTAAAATGCCATTAAATAATAAATGCGTGTCATCTAGTGGTGATTATGAAAGATATTATGAAACCGACGGGAAAAGATACAGCCATATTATTGATGCGTCTGCAGGTAAGCCTATAGACAATGGCATATGTGCGGTGACTGTCATTTGCGATAGCGCCCACATTGCGGATATGCTGTCTACCGCTATTTGCGTTATGGGTAAGGATAAAGCTTTAGAATTTATCCAATCGAATTATGTTAAAGAAAATAATATTGAAGTAATTATCGCTTATGAGACAAATGACGGAGTGGAAATTTATTCCAACAAAGAAACTAATACCTTTACGGTAACGGACTATAGGTTTATAGTAAAGTAGTTATGAGACACGGACTAGACGAACTGAAAAAACAAAAATATTTTTATCCTGCAGACATAATTATTTATGCATTGATTGTGATAATCGCAATAACGCTACTTGCTATTTTCATTATACCAAATACCGAAAAAGGCTTGGAAAAAATTGAGGTATATTATGACAGCGAGATTGTATATGAATATAGTTTTGCAGATAGGAAAGGGGTTATTGTAAGCGGGCACAGTTATCTTAATGAGTATACGGAAAACGGTTTAACTTATATTGAGATAAAGACAAAAGACGGAGCAAATATTTTGGAAATTGGGTATACTTATGTGAAAATGATAGAGGCTGACTGTAGCATTTTTGCCGATTGCGTTAATAATTTTAGACCGATAGAGCAAGGCGGAGATATCATTATTTGTTTACCCAACAAAATAAAAGTAATTGGCGAAGGCGCAGCTATTGGCAATGGAGTACGCCTATGAAAAGAATAAGCGTAAAAAGAATAGCTACCCTTGGTGTATTTACAGCGCTTAGCTTGCTTATGTTCATAGTGGAGAGTTTGTTGCCGCCACTGATTATGCCAGGAGCAAAATTAGGACTAAGTAATATACTTACCATACTTTCACTATTAATTTTAGGTCCATTTGATGCTATAATACTAATAGTTGTAAGAACGGTGCTAGGTAGTATAATAACAGGAAGCTTGTCAACGTTGATGTTTAGTCTTCCGGCGGGGCTAGTAAGCGTACTTGTTAGTATACTATTATACTTGTACGTCTTCCCCAAAGTAAGTATAATTGCGATCAGTATCTTGAGCGCTGTTATACACAACGTAGTACAAACAGCGGTATTTTGCCTTATAACAGGCACTATGCAATACTTTGCGTTCTTGATATACCTTGTTGCGCTAGGAGTAGTTGCAGGAATGGTAGTTGGTGTTGTATCGTTATTAATAATAAAGTATATTCCTAAAAACTTTATTGCAAAGATTTTATGAGAAATAAAAAAACAATTTAGGGAGGTTTTTGTGGTAAGAAAGGGTCAAAAAATATTTCAACCAGGTATTCGCATTCCTGATATGAAATACTTAACCGAAGATAAGCCGATTGAGATTATGCCCGCGTCTAAGATAGTATACATTTCTATGTCGCAAGGTATAGGAGCTCCGGCAACGCCGATTGTTCAAGTTGGCGATAAGGTGAAAAAAGGGCAGAAAATAGCCGAAGCGAACGGTGCAATATCTGCCAACATTTTTGCAAGCGTAGCAGGTGAAGTCAAGGCGATTGAAGATATAAAAAATTCTATGAACGTTATGGAAAAAATTATCATCATAGAAAACGACTTTTCCGAAGAAGAAATGTTGCTTGCACCAATGTCGTCTGTCAATAAAGAAACGATAATTGCAAGGATACAAGAAGCCGGCATAGTAGGCCTAGGCGGAGCGGGATTTCCAACAGCGGTTAAGCTAAAGCCAAGAAATCCGGTGGAAACTCTTATTATAAACGGAGCCGAATGTGAGCCATACCTAACGTGCGATTATCGGTTAATGATTGAGAAAAACGAAGAGGTAAACAAAGGAATCAGGTACTTAGCTCAAGCGCTAGGAGTCAATACTATTAAGATAGGTATTGAAGAAAACAAACCAAAAGCAATAGAAAAATACAAAAATGTTGCTGATTTTGAACTTGTTACCCTAAAGAAAAGATATCCGCAAGGAAGCGAAAAAAGTTTGATTTACGTTTGCACAAAACGGAAAGTGCCATCTGGGAAAATGCCGTTTGACGTAGGCGTAGTAGTTCTTAACATAAGTACAGCGTATGCAGTGTACGAAGCGGTAGAAAAAAATATTCCTCTTTATCAACGTGTGCTTACTATTGCTGGTAAAGGCGTAGAAAAGCCTAAAAACTTAGCCGTGAGAAATGGTACCAAGACCGATGAAATAATAGCGTTTTGTGGCGGTCTTAACGACGAAGCAATTAAGATAATCAGAGGCGGTCCAATGATGGGTAAGGCGATGTATACCGTAGACGGGTTTACCAAAAAAACCGATTCGGGAGTAGTTGTACTTACAGCAGATGAAACAAACACATCAAAACAATCACCTTGTATCAACTGTGGCAGATGCGCAAGAGGTTGCCCAATGCATCTTATGCCTATGAAGTTTGACGAATATGCGCAAGCCGAAAGGTATGATATGGCAGAAAAATTTGGAGTTATGAATTGCCTTGAATGCGGCTGTTGCTCCTTTGTATGCCCTGCAAAGCGTTCTATTGTGCAAAGTGTTGCTTTGTGCAAGCAAAAAATACGCGCGAAAAAAGGAGGCAAATAAAAAATGGCAAAAATTATTGTCAGCGATTCTCCGCACATAAAAGGTCCACGTACAACCAGAGGAATTATGCTAGACGTTATACTGGCTTTAGCTCCTGCGTTTATTATGGGTTGCGTTTTCTTTGGGATAAACGCTTTTATAGTAGTTATTTTAGCATGTGCAACAAGTGTATTGACTGAATTTGTATACCTTTTTGCAACCAAGAAAAAACTTATTGATATATGGAAAGACTTTGATTATTCTTCTTTACTAACTGGTCTTTTGCTTGGTCTTACCTTGTCATCAGAAGTTCCTTTTTACGTGCCTATTATAGGTTCGATATTTTCCATAGCAGTGGTAAAAATGTTGTTCGGTGGAACCGGAAAAAATATAGTTAACCCTGCAATTGCTGGAAGGATATTTGTATTTATCGCTTTCCAAAGCTCTATGATAAGCGGATATATATTACCGCGTATTGGAGTTATTGAAGGAAGCGGAGTGCTTTCAGGGGCGACACCGCTCACAAGTTTGTTGACAAACAATACCACATTAAGCAACCTTGACTTATTCTTAGGAACAGGCGTTGCCGGATGTATAGGAGAAACTTCCAAAGCGGCTTTATTGCTTGGCGGAATTTATCTTTTGATAAAACGTGTAATAAACTGGAAATGGCCAACTATATATATACTTGTTACGGGAATAACACAGGTAGTTTTGGCAAAATTCGACTTTGCAATTTTCTTGCCATCGATTTTGTCAGGCGGTTTATTCTTGGGCGCAATATTTATGGCGACCGATTATGTAACCAGTCCCTCTACCGATAAAGGATGTTATATATATTATGTATTTATGGGTATATTAACGGCGGTACTGCGCTACGCTACAAAAATAGAAGTGGTTAGTTTTGCAATATTGCTGATGAACCTAGTAATGCCCCTTCTTAATTTCAGACCGAGAGCTTTCGGCGAATTCTCTTTTTGGAAGAAAAAGCAGATTGAATTAAAACGAAAGAGGGAAGAAAGGAGGCTAGCGAAATGACTATAAAAAAGTTTTTAAAAAGTAAAAGCTTCAAAAGTATTGTTGTGCTACTAGTAATCGCATTATTGTGTGGCGGACTCTTAGCAATACTTAACGACGTTTTGTTTATAAGCGAAGAAGAAAAAACGCAAAGAGCTATAAAAGAGATATACGGCTCAGATATGCAATATTCAGTTGTTGAGTTGTCAGAGAGCGAAAAGAACAATTCGTATGGCGAAATCGTTGCAGTTTACGCATTCGTAGATGGCAATTACCTTATTAAAGCAACCGGAATTAACGGTTATCAAAGTGGTACAATCACCGCTTGGTTAGTTGTCGATTTTGGCAACGGTGAATTTAACGGAATAAATTCCGTAAGCGTAGCTTCCAATGAAAAGCAGTCGTTGATTTCCAATTTTGGTAAAGATTTTACACAAGTATATTGCAATAATGATGAAGGTGTAAAACAGGGTAAATATTTTGCAATAACAGAAGGTGAAGATGAGCTTGCTAATGTTTTATCGGGAGCGACCAAGTCTTCCAACGCTTACAACAATGCGGTCAACGCAGCGCTTTATTATATCCGCACCTTTATGCAAGGAGGTAATGAATGAACTGGAGTAAATATAAAAAAATAGCAACAAACGGGGTTTTGAAAAACAATCCCATTTTGCGTCTTGTGCTTGGCACTTGTCCAACACTCGCCCTTACAACTTCTGCGCTGAACGCGTTTGGAATGGGGCTTGCCGTTATGTTTATATTAACAATAAGCAACACCATAATTTCTTTGCTTAGAAAAATAATACCCGACGAGGTCAGAATTCCTGCCTACGTTATGATTATTGCAACGATTGTAACAATAGTGAGAATGTTGCTTGAAAAATACATACCTGTACTTTATGAGTCGTTTGGTGTTTATCTTCCACTTATAGTTGTAAATTGTATAATTCTAGGCAGAGCAGAAGGTTTTGCTAGCAAGAATGTGGTTTTTGATTCGGCATTAGACGGCTTATCCACGGGACTTGGTTGCACGTTAGGTATGGGCGTTTTGGGGATAATAAGAGAGGTGTTTGGAGCAGGAAGTATTTTCGGAATACAATTATTTGATTTCAAAATAGAATTCTTCACGTCACCTGCCGGAGCGTTTTTCGTGTACGGAATTGTTATTGCTATATTCAATACAGCATACAAAGCTATCGAAAATAGTATTCACAAAAAGAATTTTTCATTGCAGCTAAAAGAGCTGTCATTTAAGGAGGCGGAATAGTATGGGCACCTTTTTTATGATAATAATAATGGCGGTATTTGTTAACAACTTTATCGTAGTACAGTTTTTGGGAATATGTCCGTTCTTGGGCTTGTCAAAAAGCAGAAGCAATGCTCTAGGAATGGGTGTCGCGGTAACTTTTATAATGACTCTTACTTGCCTTATTACATATCCGATTTACGAGTACGTACTCGTACCGCTCGGTCTTCAATATTTAGAAATCATAGTATTTATTTTCGTTATTGCCGCGCTTGTGCAGATGATAGAAAAAATTATTAAAAAGTTCTTGCCAGCTTTATACAAAGGTATGGGGATTTATTTGCCCCTTATCACCACTAACTGCGCTGTGCTTGGCGTAGCCGAACTTGTAATAGACAGTACGGCAATGGCAAACTTGATAGGAATAACAACTATGAATTTGGGCTACTCAGTACTATACGGACTGTTTGGTGGCGTTGGGTTTATAGTGTCGATACTATTACTTAGCGGATTGCGCGAAAAGATAGATTATCTCGATCTCCCTAAGTCACTAAAGGGTTTTCCGATAACTATGGTGGCGGCTTGCTTTATGGCGATGGGCTTTTACGTATTCAATTTTGTAGGCTAGGAGGATAAATGTATAACTTAATAAATGTGGCGATTAACTGGAAAAACGTAGGTCTTGTTTTGGGTATCATTGCCGTTCTTGCTTTACTTTTTAGTATTCTTATCCTTATTGTAACAAAGGTTTGTCGCATAAAAGAGGATGAAAAGGTACTTAGAATACTGGAAAACCTTGCAGGAGCCAACTGTGGTGGTTGTGGCAGAAGCGGCTGCGCTGATTTTGCAAAAGCAATAGTGGAAGGCACGGCTAATTTAAACGAATGTCATGCAACCGATAGTGAGTCCAAAAAAATTATTTCGGCAATAAATGGCATTAGCTTTGAAGAAGTCGAGCCGACAACGGCAGTCGTAAGATGCAATGGCGGAATTAATTGTTTTAACAGATATAATTATTTAGGAAATCCCGGATGTGAAAACCAAATGTATATGTTGGGTGGACAAAAAACTTGTCCAACAGGATGTCTTGGTGGCGGAAGCTGTATGCAGGTATGCCCGGAAGGCGCAATCAGAATTGACGACGACGTAGCACACATAGACAGAGCATTATGTATTTCGTGTGGCGCTTGTATAAACAAGTGTCCAAAAGGTTGCATAGCAAGGATACCGCTCACGTCTCCTGTATACATTGCGTGTTCTACACACTGCAAAGGCAAAGAGGTCGCAACGTCTTGTCAAAAAGGCTGTATTGGTTGCGGAATTTGTGTTAAAAATTGTTCCTTTGGCGCAATAACTATGGTCAATAACTTACCTGTCATTGACTACGAAAAATGTACCGGGTGTAAAGTGTGCGTTGCAAAATGTCCACGCAAATGCATACATACGGCCAATGAATGATAAAAAGGCGGGGAACCGCCTTTTTTCGTTTTCTGAGCTTGAAAACGTATAGTTATTGGTATATAATAGTTTTATGAAAAAAGAAGATAAAAAAAAGAAGATTGTTGTAACAATCTTTACTTGTATAATTCTTATATGTTTACTTGTTTGGTATGCTTTTGCCGCCTATATTCAAGTAAACACACGCATATCATCCGATTATTTGCAAGGCACTGTGACAAAATACGTTGCCCATAGAGGACTTAGCAGCGAATATTATCAAAATACCTACGATGCGTTTTATTATGCAGAGGAAACAACGTTTTTTGGTGGAATAGAGTGCGACATATGGCGTACGCTTGACGGAGTTTGGGTGTGTTGTCATGACGATACACCGTTTGAGGATAAAAGTATAAAGGTATCTGAAAGAAATTTTGCAGACATCGAAAACCTACCTTTAGATACCAAAAACAGAGGGGAGTTGGTAAAAGACGGGCAGGATATTTACATCACAACCTATGAGCAATACCTTGGTATAATGAGGTATTCCCGCAAAAAAGCTTTTGTCGAGATAAAGTTTGGATATAGTCAAGAAATAATTGAAGAACTTATAGACTTCACCAGCCAAAAGTGCAAATTGTCAAAAGTTATTTTTATAAGCTTTAATAAAAAGGTACTGGAACTGGTGGCAACGTATACTAGGCAGGTCAAAATTATGTTACTATCTAACGAAGAGTTTGCAAGTTATCTATATGCAAAAATGGGCTACAACCTAGGTTTAAGTAAAAATGTTTTAAATAAGAGAGAGAGTCGTGTAGAACTACTACATGAGCATAATAGTTTTGCCTATGTATACACCGTAAATAGCTTGGAAGAAGCTAAAAAGTTTGAAGAAATGGAAGTTGATTATATCGCAACGGATTATGATCTTAATAAAAAATCCAACTTGTAAGTTAAAAAAATAATTTACAATATATAGTAAAATAGCGGAGGGAATAAAATGTGTTTTAGTAGAATCTTGGTCAGCGCATTTTGCAAAATAAACGGAAAAATAGACACAAAAAGAATATCGAAAAAAACTCCTTTTGAAAAAGTGGAGAAGGTTTTGGATATACCTTATGTTGACGACGGTAACAAATATCATTTGCTAGATATTTATTATCCTGAAGGCAACACTAAAAAGCTTCCCGTAATTATTGACATACACGGTGGCGCTTGGATGTACGGAACAAAGGATATAAATGCTCACTACTGTCAGGGACTTGCGACCAAAGGATTTATAGTTGTAAACGTCAGTTATAGACTTATTAAAGCGGGAGAAGGTGGAACGTTTCCCAATAATATTCAAGATATTTTTTACGCATTTAATTGGGTGGAAAAACATATTGAAGAATATAACGGCGATTTAAACAACGTTTTTCTAACGGGCGATAGCGCAGGAGCGCACCTTGCGTGCATGGCGCAAAGTATATTACTGAGCCCAACTTACATAGAGGAGTTTAAAGTTGCGACAAAAATTAAATTCAATGCCATAGCGTTGACTTGTGGAGTTTTTGACGTGGAAATGTATATGAAATCTAAAGTATTTTTATTTAAGTATATGTTGAAGCAGTTTATGGGAAAAGATTATAAAAATAATGAGCATATGAAATTGGGCACTATAAGAAATAATAATCTCGAAGAGTTTCCGCCTCTTTTCCTGAATACTTGTTATGGTGATTTTATGAGAAAACAAGTTCTTGATTTTTACGAAGAATGTAAAAAAAGAAACGTTACGGTGGAGCTAAAAATTATAGAAGAAAAGCAAATCAACAATATTTCACACGTTTATAGCGTGCTTTTCCCAGAATACCCCGAAAGCATAGCAACAACCGATGCGCTAATTGATTTTTTCAAAAAGCATATAGTATAATAGTTTGACAAAAAGTGGGTTTATCAATATAATGTTGTAAGTGAGGATGAAAATGAAAAAGCTTTTAATAGTATTTTTACTGCTTGTTGCAACCGTAACTTTTACGGCGTGTTCGGGCAGTGTTGCAACGCCAACTGCGGCTTGGGCAGGGATTGAGGTGCTTGAATATTCGGTGCAAGATAGCAGCGGAATGAATTTAGGCACGATGAAAACAACTATGCGCCGCAAATCTACCGAAGGCTTTTCAAATATCCTTGAAGATAAAGAATATACGACCGCTGATTGCCGTATGGAAATGCAAGTAGATACAGATGCATACAGTATAACGACAGAAATTCTTGCAAAAGGTATGAATACAGTAGCGATAAAGAAGGTATTTACCGATAAACAAGCTACTGAAAACAACTACACTTATATTGCTTACCGTGACGGTAAAAGATTAAATTATAGTTTAAACGGTGTCGTAAAAGACAACGTCAACGTCGGAACTAGCGGATATACGGAAAGCGAATTCCTTTATATGTATTTGCGTTGTTACCCGATTGCAAACGTGCCTGCAACTATCAAAATTTTTGATCCACTGCAAGGTGTTGTGACTGAGGTTGCCACAACTTCGCAAACAGAAGCAGAAGTATTTGGGACAGTACCTTATCCAGGAGAAACAAAATCGATAATATGCAATAAAGTTACAATCAGCCTTAGCGATTCTCCGATAGGAAAAGGAATAAACGTTTATTATACCCCAGATGAAACTGGTTATAACGTGGATAGTTTTGCCGAGAGCGCAACGACATCAAGAAAATTTCCAGTTACTATTGAAGAAAATAATATAAAATATGTGTTGACAAGTATGTTTGTTGCATAAAATAGAAAAACAAGAAATATAAAATAATTATTAATAGAGCGCTAACTGACAAAGTCTGCGCTCTATTTTTATTATACAAACTACTATCTTTATGCTCATTGGTATTGATTATAAAAGCCAGTTATTGTATAATTAATATAATTTGTTGTTTAATGATAAAAGGAGAGAATGTTATGACCAAAATTGCACAATCGATAACAGAACTTGTAGGCAATACGCCTTTGTTACAATTAAATAATTTCGGTGCAAAAAGAAATTTAAAAGCCAATATTTTGGCGAAGCTAGAATATTTTAATCCTGCATCCTCTATAAAAGACAGGGTAGGCTTGCGACTCATTGAAGAGGCGGAAAAAAGCAAGCTAATAACAAAAGGCGCAACGATTATTGAGCCAACTAGCGGTAATACCGGCATAGGTCTTGCTTGGGTTTGCGCTGTAAAAAACTATCATCTTATACTAACTATGCCTGCAACAATGAGTATAGAAAGGATAAAACTTGTAAAGCAATATGGCGCTGAAGTAGTTTTAACCGATGCGAAATTAGGCATGCAAGGTTCTGTAGATAAGGCAATAGAACTTCATAAAAGCATTGAAAACTCTTTCATTCCTCAACAGTTTGAAAATACTGCCAATCTTGACGCTCATAGGGAAACCACAGCGCAAGAAATATTGCGTGATACCCAAAACAATGTGTCATACTTTGTTGCATGCGTAGGAACAGGCGGTACAATTACAGGGACAGGAGAGGCGTTAAAAAAAGCTATCCCTGACGTTAAAATAATAGCGGTAGAGCCATCTAATAGCCCACTTATTAGCAAAGGATATGCAGGCAGCCACGGGATTATGGGAATAGGTGCAAACTTCTTACCCAAAATTTTAAACGTTAAACTTTTAGATGAAGTAATAACGGTAACTCTTGAGGACTCTATTGCGACTGCTAAAGAGCTTGCTCTAGAGGAAGGAATACTCGTTGGCATTAGTTCGGGCGCGGCAGTATTTGCAGCTATCGAAGTAGCAAAAAGAGAGGAGGCAAAAGGGAAAAATATTGTGGTGATTTTGCCCGATACGGGAGAAAGATACGTTTCCACCAAGTTATTTTAACCCTATTTACTTTTCAAATGGGGAAATGGTAGTATAAAAAGAGAATTATTTTTAAAGGAGTAAGTATGTTAGGAAAAGAAATGTTTGATATTTGGTATGAAAAATTACCCGAAAAGCAAAGACTTGAACTTGACGAAATTAAGGATAACGAAAATGAAATTAAAGAACGCTTTTCGGCACCTTTGGCATTTGGAACAGCAGGTATGCGTGGAGAAGTGGGACTAGGTACTTTCAGAATGAACGATTATACTGTAGCGAGAGCAACTAGCGGTCTTGCTAAGTTTATAACGTCTTGTGGTGCTGAAGCTATGGAAAGGGGCGTAGTGATTAGCTATGACACCCGCCGTTGTAGTTTGGATTTTGCAATAATTGTTGCAAAGGTACTCTCTTATGCAAAAATAAAAAGCTATATATTTGACAACGTGCATCCTGTGCCTATGTGCAGTTTTGCAATAAGAAAACTTAATGCAATAGCAGGTGTTATGATAACTGCCAGCCATAATCCTAAAGAATATAACGGATATAAGGTGTATGGTGAGGATGGCGCACAAATGAGTTTGGAAGATACTCAGGTAGTTGTTAAGCACATAGATTCCCTTAGCGATTATTTTGCGGTAGAGATGGACGGATTACAATTCCCTGAAAGTATAAAAGGTTTTGACAATTTTGCACTAAATGATTATATAACGGTAATTGGTAAAACGGTAGATGAGGCGTACTACAATGAGATAGAAAAACTTAGCTTGTCGCCCAATGAAGTTGCAAAGTATGGCAAGGATATAAAGCTTGTTTATACTCCTATACACGGAACGGGATATATCCCTGTTACGACCATCTTAAAAAGAATGGGCATAAACGTAAGTTGTGTATTGGAACAGGTAGAACCTGATACGGAATTCCGTACAGTGCCAATACCCAATCCGGAACATTCCAGCACGCTTAAAATGGGCATAGAACTTGGCAATTTGATAGGCGCCGACGTAGTTATTGGCACCGACCCTGATTGCGATAGAATGGGACTTGCTGTACGTGATACAACGGGCACGTTTAAACTGCTTAACGGCAATCAAATCGGCGCGTTGCTGATGGACTATATTTTGACAAGATTGCAAGAAGAAAATGCGTTGCCAAGCAATGGCGCAGTTGTGAAAACAATAGTTACAACAACGCTTGCTGACAGAATCGCTAAAAACTTCGGAGTTGCGGTTATAGACGTATTGACAGGGTTTAAATTTATTGGAGAAAAAATTAAAGAATGGGAAAAAACTAACGAATATACCTATATTTTTGGTTATGAAGAAAGCTATGGATATTTAAGAGGCACTCACGCAAGGGACAAAGATGCTGTTGTTGCGTCTATGCTAACTGCCGAAATGGTATGCTATTATGAGAGCAAGGGCAAAGGATTATATCAAAGACTTTTAGAAATTTTTCAAAAATACGGTTATTATTGTGAAGAGGTAACGTCAATAGCGTATAAGGGAGTAAGCGCAATGGCTGAAATGGCGGAAGCTATGACAAAAATGCGCAGTAAAACGATAAATAGCTTGGCGGGTTGCCAAGTTGAATACACAGCTGACTACATTACTGGTATTACTACGTATCCAAATGGTAAAACTGAGAAAATTACCTTACCTGAAACAGATGCTATTAAGTATTGTTTGCACGACGGTCAATTTGTATGTATAAGACCTAGTGGGACAGAACCTAAGCTAAAAGTTTACGTTTTGTGCTATGATGATAACTATGATAACGCAAAAGAAAAGGCGAGTGATTTGCTAAGTGCTATAAAAAAAGAACTATAAAAATTTAATAAATTTTTTACAAACAAAAAGGCGGAGATGCTAGCTCCGCTTTTTTGTTGCATTTTGATAGGTAATATTATCAATAATTCAACAAAATTTCTCATAAAGAGAGGTGATATATTTGATATTATGTTTTTTATTGAGGAGTTTTATGTGGAAAAAATTTTTATTCAAAATAATTACTTACAGCATCGTTTTTTTATTACTGAATCTATGTGAAAAGGCGATTGGAATAAGGGGTATTAGCGTAGGTTTTTTGCTGGCATTGCTTTATTGCCGAGAAAATATGCTGATTGCACTCCCTATATTTATTGGTAGTGCAATGGCAATAACGCCGAGTATTACTTATCTTATGTGTATTGCGGCGCCCTTTTTCTTGGCAGTAATTGATTATGTCGCGCACGCTAGGTTGCGAAAAATGTTTACAGTGCTTGAGATAAGCTTGCTAACGCTACTTAGTCAAGTGCCGTTTTTTGTTTTTTATACAGCAACAACAGAGCAACTCATATATACTCTTATAGGTGTGGGCGTGGCGATTTTTGCCAACTACATATTTATTGTGTTACTTTATCCTATTTTAGTGCGTGGATTTAAATATAGATTGAGTTCGCGAGAAGTTACGGCGTTTTGTATAATGCTTTTTGTTTTATGTATAGGACTAAGCACTTTAAATCCGTTAAATATTAGCGTATATTTTGCAGTAGTTACTTTTTTAATGTTATTTATAAAAGGATTAGACCCGTCCAAAGTGTTAGTGGTCGCTTTATCTTGCGGTATAGGCGGGTGTATTTATCAAACAAATACCGATATTTTTGCTTTAACTGCAATAATGGGTTTAGTCTGCTTGGCAATGCATACTGTAAATAAATACATAAGCGCGGTAATTTTGCCGTTTGCATATATAATAAGTTACTATTTTTTGGTAGGCGAAATCAGCCTATATGTAGTCATTCCGATAGTATTTGGTAGTGTATTAAGTATTTTTGTACCGAACGCTTTTTATCAATTGGCGAATAATTATAGACAAAGTTATCAAGACCGCTTTGCACTGCGCACAGTGGTAAATCGCGACAGGGAAAGTTTAGCGTGGCGTCTTAATAACATTGCAAAGGCGTTTGCCGATATGCGCGCTATTTTATTAAGCGAAACAGAATGTGATGCAAACAGTTCAAGATTGGTAGAAGATATCTGCATAGGAATGTGCGAAGCTTGTAAGCATAAAGAAGTTTGCCGTGTAAAAATGGGTAGCCCGTACAACAGCGTAGCCAAACTTGTAGCAAGCGCAATGGATAATGGAAAAGCAACGCTTTTAGATGCGTCTGTAAGTTTAGGCGACAATTGTATACTACTGCCTAGGCTAATTGCAACCACCAACGACAGAGTAGCCAGATATAAAGCTGCTATGTATAAAAAAGACGGTATGGAACAAGGCAAGCAGATGATAATAACTCAAATGGGCGGGGTTGCAAACCTTATAGAAAAACTTGCCCAAACCATAAACACGGGCTTTACCTATGATACAAAACTAGAAACTAAGCTAATTGATGAGCTAGGATATCATAATATTGTTGCAAGCGACGTAGTAGTTTACGGCAAGAATAAAGCGGTAGAGGAAGTCACTTTGCTTGTTAGAGAAAAGGACGCGAATAAGGATAGCTTAATTCGTATTGTATCTAAAATTATGAGACGAGAAATGGAGATTTCTAAAGTTTCGCGTGATGTTAACGGTATGGTAAGTATAGGACTTAATCCTTCTCCAAAATTCAAAGCTCTTTTTGGGGAATGTGTTGTGGGTAAACAAAGCCGTTGCGGTGACACAAGGCAGGCTGTGAAAATATCCAGAGATAAAATAATGTTTATTTTAAGTGACGGTATGGGAAGCGGCGAAAATGCTTATAACACAGCCAATGATATCATTATGCTAATAGAAAACTTTTACAAGGCAGGATTTGACCATAATACTATTTTATCAACAATAGGAAAATTGCTGTCGCTACGTTCAAAAGAGGACTTTAGCGCTCTCGATATAGCAATTATAGATACCCAAACTGGCGATGTGGACTTTATTAAGCAAGGTGGTAGAGAAAGTTATTTATATGATGGCACCAGTATAGAAATAATAGAAGGCGGTGCATTGCCGATAGGAATAATAGCAGAAGCAGAGCCACAGATAGAAACAAGGGTATTATCTCCAAGCCAGTTGCTAATTATGAGTAGTGACGGTGTCGCTGAGTACTTAGGCAAAGACAGTATGTCAGAGCTTTTATCGGGGCTAGGCACCTACAATCCGCAGCATATAGCCGAGCAAGTTGTGGAAAATGCCACGCGGATTTGTGGCAATGAAAAAGACGATATGACGTGTATGGTTATACGAATAGCAACGGTCTAAGACTCCTAGCGTAGAGAAGATTATACTTGATTATTATACATAAATTATGTATAATTATTGTTATGAAAATTTCTACTAATAAAAATTGTAAAATTGGTGTTGCCGTAAGTGGCGGAGTTGACAGTATGTCACTGCTTGATCTATATATTAAATCAGGACAGGATATCGCCGTTATTAACATAGAACACGGCTTGCGGGGAGAAGCTTCTCTTAAAGACACCGAATTTGTAAAAAATTATTGCGCCGAGCATGGAATAGAATGCTGGGCTTTTTCTGTAAACGCAAAAGCTGATGCAAAAAGTCAAAAACAAAGCTTAGAGCTTTCCGCAAGAAAATTGCGCTATCAAATATTTGATAAATTATTGGAAGAAAAAAAGGTAGATAAAATAGCGTTAGCTCATCACGCCAACGACAATATGGAAACTGTTTTGATGCGAATGTTTCGAGGTACAGGGATTAAAGGTATTGTCGGAATTGTCGACCGCGGAAATTATATCCGCCCACTTATAAAGTATACCCGTGAGGAAATCGAGCTTTACGCGCAAGAAAACAACGTGCCTAGTGTTACTGATGAAACAAATGCAATTAACAGTTATTCGCGCAACTATATAAGAAATAAGATAGTGCCGGTGATAAAAAAGAAATTCGGCGACGTAGAAAGCTCATTTACAAGATTGAGTGAGAATGCAAAAGAGATAGAACAATATTTGGAGAGCCAAATTGTAAAATATCAAAAGAAAGGCGACAAATACTTTTTGAAAGATATTTTTTCTCATCCCAATCTTATACAAAAATATTCAATACAAAAAACGCTTTATGATATGGGCGGTATGCAGGATATAGAAAACAGACACTACAATTATATAATGTCGCTATCAAAAAAACCACTTAACACTACAATAAACTTACCTTTTAACATAATTGCTGTAAGGGATGTTAATGGTTTGGTGCTATGCTATCAACAAGATTATACTACCTATTTAAGTGAGTTTTTTGCCGATAAGAAATACAAGTACGGTGGATTTATTTATTCATTTGTAAAAGGTAGAAAGATTGTTAACGGGATTAGTTTAGATTTAGTAAAAGTACCGGAAGGTGCAGTTATAAGAACACGTAAAACAGGGGATAAATTTAAGAGAGTTAATGGTAAAACAAAACTTCTTAGCGATTATCTCACCGATGCTAAAATAAGCGTTTTGGATAAGCAAAAACTGTTATTGCTTGCAAAGGATAATGAAGTTTTTGCAATACTTGGATTGGAAACAGGGGAAAAAGTAAAAATAGACGAAAGCACAAAACAAATAATGCACATAATTAAGGAGAAAGATAATTTATGATGTACGACGATATAGAAAAGGTATTGTATACAGAGGAAGAGTTAAATGCTAGAATAAAAGAGCTTGCAAAAGAGATAACAAAAGATTACGGTAACGAAGATTTGATTATGGTTTGCATTTTGCGTGGCTCATGTATATTTTTTGCCGAACTTGTTAAGCACATCCCGAATTATGTAGAGTTAGAATTTATCACTGTTAGCAGTTACTCTCATGCAAGTACCAATACTAGTGGCGAAGTAAGGTTGATAGCTGATATATCCAAACCTATTCAAGGTAAAAACGTAATGATAGTAGAAGATATAATTGATACAGGCTACACCTTAAATTATCTAAAGAAGTTACTACTTGCCCGCAATCCTAAGAGTTTAAAGGTTGCGTCTTTGCTTGATAAGCCGTCAAGAAGACTTGTAGAGTGCGAGGGCGATTACATAGGCTTTAATGTTCCCAACGAATTTGTGGTAGGCTATGGGCTGGACTTCGACCAAAGATACCGCAACTTTCCACATATTGGAGTGCTGAAAAAGGAAATATATACGAGGTAAGAATGAAGTTTAAACTAGAGGTTAGCGCTACGCTTTTAAAGCTAAGCAAGCTCTTGCCCAATCCATTATACATTGTAGGCGGTTATGTTCGAGATAACTTGTTAGGGTTTAATTCATACGATATAGATATCTGCGGAAAAGACACCCCCGACATAGTATTTGATTGCCTGAAAGGAACGGGATTTAAGGTAAAAACCACTAGTGAAAAACTAATGACGCTCAAAATAATAGGCAACGGTGAAGAGTATGAATATACTACATTCAGAAAAGAAAGTTACCAAAAAGGGCATTCTCCGCAAAAAGTTGAACCGACTGACAGCATAATTGAGGATGCAAAAAGAAGAGATTTTAAGGTTAATGCCATATATTATGACATAGCTTCAGACAAGCTTTGTGATCCGTTAGACGGGCTAAGGGATTTGGAAAAGAAAGTATTATCCACTGCTTGCGACCCGCAAAAGGTTTTTGGCGAGGACGGATTAAGATTGATGCGACTTGCAAGATTTTCGGGAGAACTTGGCTTTACTGCCGAAGCCGAAACGCTTAATGCGGCAAAGGAGTATGCTAGTCTCATAAAAGACATTGCCCCCGAAAGGATACGGGATGAACTTGATAAGATTCTTGTTGCCGATACTTGCCATAATGTAGAATTTGGTCACATAAAGGCTATAAATTTGCTGGATGAAATCGACGTTTTAGATATTATTTTACCTGAGATTACCTTGGGAAAAGGAATGATGCAACGTGCCGATTTTCACAAATACGACGTATTCGGGCATATTATAGAAACTGTACGTTTTGCTTCACCCAATATCAGGCTCGCTGCGCTTTTACACGACGTCGCAAAACCATATTGTTTTATAAAAAGCGGTAAGTATAGAGGTCACGATATAGAAGGAGAGAGAATAGCTAGAGATATCTTGACAAGGTTGCATTATTCCAATAAAATAATAGCTCAAGTTTGCCGATTGGTGCGACTGCATATGTATGATTTGAAAAACGAAGCAAAGCCCAATACTTTGCGACTTTTTATACAAGAAAATGTTGATATCTTAGATTATTTAATTGCCCTTAAAGAAGCAGATTTTAAAGGCAGCGGAATGAATACAGACAAAGCCCCGTCAGCATCACGACTAAAAGAGGTATACAACGTTATGTGTAAAGAAAATGTGCCTTTTGCTATCAAGGATTTGCAAGTAAGGGGTGAAGATTTAGAGGGCATACCAAGAGAAAAAAGAAGTATGTTGCTAAAAACTATTTTAAGAGAAAGCGCTCTTCTAGGAAGTGAACTAATATCAAGGGAACAACAACTTGCCTATATACAAAAAAGAATAAGGGAGGAATAGTAAATGGATTACATGATTAAAGACTATAAGTTAGAATTTTTAAGACTTTATAAAGAGAATATTAAGAGAGAGGGTAGCGCCGAACTATTAAAGTACATAGAAATGAGCGACTTTTTCACAGCGCCGGCATCGACAAGATTTCATTCTGCTTACGAAGGAGGACTTTGCGAGCATAGTGTTAAGACTTATTACCGCTTTATGCAGCTGCTTGAAACGGAATACGAAGACGAATATGAAGAAAAACTCAATATAACGTCCGAAAGTGTGGCAATAATTTCGTTACTTCACGATTTATGCAAGGTGAATTTTTATAAAACGGAATACCGCAACGTAAAGAACGAATATGGCGAATGGGAAAAGAAACCATATTATACCATTGAGGACACCTTACCTTATGGGCATGGCGAAAAAAGCGTTTATATGATAAGCGGTTTTATGCGTCTAATAAGAGAAGAAGCTATGGCTATAAATTGGCATATGGGAGGGTTCGATTCGAGAGTTATGGGCGGAAGCTATGGCTTGAGCGATGCGTTTTATAAATACCCTGCGGCATTGCTATTTCATATTGCCGACGTTCAAGCAACATATCTGGATGAGCATGCGTGATTATGAAAACATTAAAAAAATTATTTATAAAAGATTATAAAAACGTTGAAAAACAGGAAGTCCGCTTGCGTTATGGTATGGTCGCAGGTATCTTTGGCATGATTACCAATGCTTTACTGTGTCTCGCTAAGATGACAATAGGGTTTATAGGAAACAGTGTTACAATAATAGCTGACGCAGTCAACAACTTATCAGACGTTGGCTCCTCAGCCGTTACTGCAATTGGATTTAAACTATCGTCCAAACCTGCCGATAAAGAACACCCTTACGGACACGCGCGTTACGAATATCTAACTGCGCTTATCGTTGCTTTAATTGTTTTAATAATAGGTGTTTTGTTGGGGAAATCTTCGATAGAGAAGATTATTTCCAATGAAAAAACGACCGTTTCCATATATACCTTTATAGTTTTGGGCGTTTCTATGCTTGTCAAACTATGGCAGATGCTGGTATATAGAAATTTTGGTTTAGCAATAAAAAGTGACGTGCTAAAAGCTACTAGTATTGACAGCAGAAACGACATTATCAGTACAGGCGTTGTACTTATTTCTTCTGTAATTATTTGGATAGTTGGCGATATAAAGGTAAGCATTGACGGATTATTTGGCGTGGGAGTTTCCCTGTTTGTAATTATTTCCGCAATTATGCTTATCAAAGATACAATAAATCCAATTATTGGTGAAAAACCCGACCCGGAATTGGTAAACACAATTAAGGAAATGCTACTTAGCTATGAAGGAGTAATAGGAATCCACGACCTTATGATACATAATTATGGAACAAGAGGAAACTGTTTTGTACTCGTTCATATCGAGGTGCCTGCAAATGAAGATATAATGAAATCTCACGATATGATTGATAATATCGAACGTGATTTTATGGAAAAAATGGGTATGCATTTATCCGTACATATGGATCCGATACAAGAAGACAACAAAGTTGTGCAAGAGCATAAAGAACGCGCGGTTACTTTGCTTTGTAAGATAAATCCAGTTCTATCTATGCACGATTTTAGAATGGTAGTTGGAGAAACACATACAAATATACTATTCGACGTCGTTGTTCCATACTGTGAAAAAACAACTCAAAAAGAACTTGAGGATGCCTTTATTGCTGAATATGAAAATGAAGAAAAACAGTATTTCTTTATAATAAGCGTGGACAGAACATATTTATAAGATAGGCTATATTGTTTATTCTCAATAAACCCAAAAGCGAAAGTTGTATTGCTGCATATATTTTTATAAGCAGCATTTTTTATGGAGAAAAATTGGCATAAAATATTTATTAGATAGGTTTAGGACTTTTTTAAAAAACTAAATAAAATTATTGACAACAAAAAAGACTGGGCGTAATATAATAATAACAGTTGAATAGTTGCTCAATCGTTTGGAGGTAAAATGAAAAAATATACAAATGAAACTTGCCAATGTAATATTGTGCATGACGATATTATAAATATAGTAAAGAGCAAAATGCCCAATCTAGATACTTTAGCGGCAGTAGCAGAACTTTTCAAGGTTTTTGGAGATTTAACAAGGACAAGGATAATTTCTGCATTATTCCATGGAGAGCTATGTGTATGCGATATAGCAACGCTACTAGATATGACAAAATCCGCAGTATCGCACCAATTGCGAGTTTTACGCCAAACTAAAGTTGTAAAGATGCGTAAAAGTGGAAAAGAAGTGTACTATTCTCTTGACGACGACCACGTTTCGCAAATTTATAAGACGGCGCTTGATCACCTTGACGAGTAAGGAGTAAAAAATGGAAAAGATATATAGATTACAAAATCTCGATTGCGCTAATTGCGCAGCAAAAATGGAAAGAAAAATAGCAAAGATTACAGGAGTTATAAGCGTTTCTGTTAATTTTATGGCGCAAAAGATGATTCTTGAGTTAGATGAAAATAATTTTGAAGAAATAAAGAAACAAGTTGTTACGATATGCAAAAAGATTGAGCCTGATTGTCAAATATTAGGAATTTAAGATATGAAAAAAAACATAACAAACCTTATTAGAATAATAGCTTCGGCTATATTATTGGTAGTTGCAATAATAACGAGTAGACTGCTAAAGCTACCTAGTTTGGTTGAGCTAAGCATATTTATCGTCATTTATCTGGCTATTGGATACGATATATTAGTACGGGCATTTAAGAATATTTTGAACGGTCAAATTTTTGATGAAAATTTCCTTATGGTAATAGCTACGGTGGGAGCTTTTATAATAGCTGAATATCCCGAGGCAGTTGCCGTTATGGTGTTTTATCAAGCGGGAGAATATTTTCAAAACTATGCCGTCGAAAAATCCAGAAAATCGATAGCTGACCTTATGGATATTAAGCCAAATATAGCAGTGATTAAAAAAGATGGCAAAGAACTTGTAGTAAAGCCCGAAGATGTAAATGTAGGTGATGATATCATCGTTAAAGCCGGAGAACGAGTGCCACTCGACGGAATCATTGTCGAAGGGTCGAGCAGTTTTGATATGAGCGCATTAACGGGCGAATCTATCCCAAAGTTTTACACAGTTGGTGATAACGTCTTAAGCGGTTCTATTAATAATGGCGGAGTGGTAACTGTAAGGGCAGAAAAAGTCTATTATGATTCAACGGTTGCAAGAATATTAGAGTTAGTAGAAAATGCATCTGCGATAAAAGCAAAAGCAGAAAATTTCATTACAAAGTTCGCAAAATACTATACTCCTATTGTTGTAATATTGGCAGCATTGCTAGCATTTATTCCGCCTATATTCAATGGACAATGGTCTATATGGCTGTATAGAGCGTTGGCGTTTTTGGTGGTATCGTGTCCATGCGCTTTGGTTGTTAGCGTGCCGTTAAGTTTTTTTGGCGGTATCGGCGGAGCATCAAGAGCCGGCATACTTATAAAGGGCGGGAATTATATGGAGCTACTTGCCAAAGCCAACATATTTGTTTTTGATAAAACAGGGACCCTTACAAAAGGGGAATTTGCCATTCAAGAAATAACGCCTAAAGCTAAGGCTGATGAAATATTATACTATGCATCTATTTGCGAGAACGGCTCTAATCATCCAATAGCAAAGTCTATTTTGCAAGTGAAACAGCCCGAAGAAAATGGTTATGAGATAACCGAAATTGCAGGGCAAGGCTTGGTTGCCCAAAAAGATGATAACGTCATACTTGCAGGCAATGCAAATCTAATGGCTAATAATCATATACCCTACACGGCCAATACAAGCCTAGGCAGTATAGTATATGTTGCTAGAAATGGCGAGTTTTTGGGGTCAATAGTAATTGCTGACAAAATCAAAGAAGATGCTAAAAAAGTTATCAGCGCATTGCATAAAGAAAAACATAAAGTTATTATGCTTACCGGCGACAATAACACTATCGCTACAAAAATTTCTGCTGAAATTGGCATAGATGAAACTTATTCTGAGTTGTTACCGACAGATAAAGTAATAAAAATGGAAAATATTATTAATAAAAAAGGCAAAAAAGATATAGTTGCGTTTGTCGGTGACGGAATCAACGATGCGCCTGTTATTATGAGGGCAGATGTCGGCATTGCTATGGGCGGAATAGGTAGCGACAGCGCAATTGAAGCGGCCGATGTTGTGTTGATGCGGGATGAATTAAGCGGAATTACCGTTGCTAAGAAAATATCTAAAAAAACTATGATTATAGTTTTGCAAAATATAGTGTTCGCATTGGCGGTCAAAATCATTGTGTTAGGGCTAAGCGCAGTAGGTATAGCGAGTATGTGGATGGCAGTATTTGCGGATGTAGGCGTAGCCTTTATAGCTATTCTTAACGCAATGCGCGCAGGACGAAAAATTAGGGAATAAACAATATTAAATACTAAAATCGATATTAGAAAAGTAATTGAAAAGAAAACATTGCCTAAGTTCGCAATGCAAACAAATCTATATAAAAAGCTGATATAGAGTAATGAATACTTTAAAAGCGTGGAAAGATTTAGTCGTTTTCCTTATAATACAGCATACAATGGCAATAGCCTGTAAAGTTTTTGTCCTTTATTTGGTCGCGGAATTCTTTACACATACAAACTGTTTCGGGCGTTCTTTCCCTTTTGCATGGGCAGTAACCGCCTGTGTGTTTTAATCCTTCCTTTATAGTATCTACTATTTCTTTATCTTCATTATAACGAACTTTCATTAAATACTCTCCCAATTTTTTTATTAATATCTATTAGTATACATCATAATCGCCGAAATTGGTATACGATTATTAAATGTTTTCGACAAAATAAGCAATTTTAATAAAAATAACACCGTAAATCAGCATACAGTTAGAGGTACTCTTAACAATGTAAGTATTAGAGTATTCGATATCATAAGGAGGAAAAGTGAAAAAGACTAGAAAAGTGCTGGTGCTAGTTTTATGCTCAATAATAATAATTATAAACGTAGTGCTGGGTATTGTTTTTTTATCGAATAAGCCTGTAGACATATATGGGGTGAATTGGGATGGCTTTCAAAAGGAAATATATATAGGTCAAGCTAATGTAAAAGAATATTCGGCAAGTGGGAAATATGGCTCATATTTTGTTGCCACAAATGAAAAACAAGTAAACAGTTTGATAAGTTCAAGCGAAGACTATGTAGGTGAAGCCACGTTTAGTATTATGCACACAACGTATGACGGATATCTATTTTTTAAAGACAATGCCTACCAATTTTTATATTATAACAACGGCGCATATTATCTAAAACCGCTTTATACAACATATAAAGAGATAGAAGTAATTGACATAAGTTTTCCGTCAATGGGGTCTACTGTTATAATAGGAGAAACCCAAAGTTATGCTTATCAAAAAGTATACGGCAATTTAACAACGCCCAATGAAATGATATTTTTTGAATTTGATTTTGATAAAGCGGCAAAATTTTATAACCGTTTTGATGAATATTATGCTACCGTAGATTATGAAAATCATACCATAAATATAAGAGCATATAACAATAGCGTAGATGTCGGTTGTTGTTCCGATTCGTTATGCGTAACGCTGAATTTTAACGACAACACTTTATCAATTTATAATGAGAAAACCTCTATTCAAAAGGTAATAGCCGAATAAAAAATGCGTATTTCATACGCATTTCAGACTGTAGACAAAGACCACTCTTTTAGAGTGGTCTTTTCATTTTTTATTTTTGAAATGAAATTTTTTTGACAAGTGTAAATGAATTGCTTATTTTTTCAATAAATGAAGTTATTTCTGCTCTAATTTTCTTCCATTTTGCTAATT
>DATFIH010000044.1:0-2174 GCA_035270205.1 Clostridia bacterium
GTTTGTGGTTGCTATATTTTTTGTTATGAAACTCCAATCAGCACTTACCATTGACTTTTTATGTCATTTTGTGTTATTTTGGATATGATGTACTAGGGGGTATTGTCCAAAAAGTTTATTACTATTGTTTCTATCGTGTTAATATTATTTAGTGTTTCTATGCTTCTTGCTTCGTTTGTTTTTAAGCCTGTTGTTACGCTTGATTACCGCTATTCCCCTCTCGATTGGAATTATGACGGTAAGGGCGTTTCTGCGCCTAATTATACTAAAGAGCGTGTTAGACCCGTTCGCTTCTCTCACTATCAAGCACCTAGTCTTTTTCGCAAACACTACACCTTTGCCGGTTGGTATAAAGATGTCGGGTTTACTGTTGCTTGGATAAACGGTGAAGATACAGTTCCAAGGAATATGACCCTTTATGCCAAGTGGGTAAAGAACGCCTAGCGTACTTGGCGTTTGTTTGTATTAGTGCTTCCGTTGCCACTTTCTTTTCGACAATACTATCCTTGATATTTTTAATTATGTCTAGTGATATGCCCCAAACACAATGTGGGGGGAGCGTTAAAGATTAAAATAAGAAATTTATATTTAGACACTTTACAACCAATTATTTTGGGAGTATAATTTTTACAAATAATAATAAATATGGGCAATTAACTCAGTTGGTAGAGTGTTTCCTTCACATGGAAGAAGTCAGGGGTTCGAGACCCTTATTGCCCACCATAGACACACGGCGTCAAGGCAGTACTTACGCCGTGTTTTTATATGCCAAAAAGCACTGTTTTATCGCATTTTTGACAGGGTTTTTTCGGTTAGACGTTCGCTTTTATTACCGCAGTCGCCTATCATATCGGCATTAGTTTTTGAGTTTCTTTTTTATTTTTTTACGAATCACTACTATTATTATTACTATTATAACAATTGTAATTGCGATAAATGGTGAAGCATAAAACAGACCAAGTAACAAGTAGGGACTTCTCAAGGTACTGAAAAAGTTTTGCCACCCATTTTCATCAATGGTTATCCTCAAATTTTCTTCGGGCAAAGTGTCAGAATAGTACCTATAGACCCGTGTGTCTATCTTCTCAAAATTCAAATTGCTGGATTTTATTATAGGCATATCCTTATCAAGATACAAGTTTATTGTGATGCCGCCAAAATCTTTCCACATAGCCGCAGGAGCAAGATAATAATAGATCTCTCCCTCTTTTGCGCTGAAATTATAGTCCGGATAACCACCAAGTAAATATGTATAAGACACCACCACGTCGAATTCTTCATTTGGCGAAAAATCCATCTGAAAGGAGATTGCATCTATGCGTCTATTACTTTTCTCCGGATCATAATCATTCAACACAACATACTTCCAATCATTTTTTGTTACGTCATTATATATCAGATTATGAGTTTGGACGGAAAACGTAACTTCTTGATTGTTAACCACTACCTTTGTTTTACCATTGTCCACATTTGGAGAAAGAAACATCGCTTGCGTAGATACTCCCTCGTTGGTGGTATTTTTCATTTTATAGGTTGCGACAATTTCTGCTTGATAACCACTCACAGTTATATCTAAGACCTCGGACAAAACCGCCAACTTATTATTTTGTTCAAAGGTAATTGAAGAGCCTACGTCTGCTATTTTAGGTGCAGCCATATTCCCTAGCGACAGCAATACGAATACTGCTAATAGTAATATTGATAATATCGCCTTTACTCTACTCATATTCTACCTCTTTTATTCTATTATACAAATGCTCTCGATACAAATAGTATACCAATTCGAACATTACAAAACAATAACTAATTCTATAATGAAAATCAAAATTGAAAGCAATATAATAATTAATGGCGTCCAATTTCTTCTTTTTACTTTGTCATTTTTTATAGTCTTTGGTAGCAAAATATATGCTACAACATTAAAAATTAACGATATTCCAATGTTTATTAAGTTTAGAATAATAATAGGTACAATTACAATACCCGTACCTTCAGTGTGAGTCATATTTATAAAGGAGATTGTCATATACATTGTAATAACAGATGTTGGCATAAGTACAAGTATCGAAATAATGCTAAGTATTCTGCTGAATATTTGTTTTTTCATTTTTCCCTTATCTGCATAGATTGTTAATTAATTATACGATAATAATGATAATTTGTAAAGGGAGGTT
>DATFIH010000045.1:0-10164 GCA_035270205.1 Clostridia bacterium
TAATTCTCTTGTGTTAAAAAAATATTCGGCGGTTAAAGAACTTGCCGAATTTGGACAAGAGTATGCCGATATAGTTTATAATATCACCAATACAAATTGTTTTATATGCGACCTTGACAACTTTGTCGCTGTAAGCATTGACAAAAGCATATATTTAAATAAACGTATCAGCAAGGCGCTTGAAGGTTTTTTGATAGGCAGAAAAGCAGCCTACCTTAAAGGAGAAAGCCTTATTGACCTAATTGCTGACGATACAAGAGTATATAAAGATATGGCTATATCACCTATAGTTACAGGCGGTGACGTGCTTGGCGGAATTATTATGGCAAGCATTAACGGTTTTGGCGATTTAGGCTTAAAGCTGGTAGAGATAGCAAGCGGCTTTTTATCTAAGCAAATTTAGTATAAATTGAAGAAAAATTCTTTCTTACGTGGCGCAGGGCTGTTGGCTTTTAGCGTCGTTATAGCTAAGATACTTGGCGCAGTTTATCGTATCCCGCTGACCAATATAATTGGTGCTGAAGGCATGGGTATATATCAGTTTGTATACCCTGTTTTTGCACTTATATTGACACTTTCAAGCGGCGCTGTTCCTACTGCAATTAGTTTAACTATTGCTGAAAGCGTAGTGATAAATGATGAGAATAAGGCGCGAAGAGATTTTGCCGTGGCAATTAAAGTTTGCCTTATTGTAGGAATTTCAGGCACGCTTGCCTTGCTAGCAATTGCTTACCCAATAAGTTTGATGCAGTCAAAAGATGCTCTTATTGGCTATTTAGTCGTGGCTCCTGCAATATTTATCGTTACAATCATTAGCGCATTTAGAGGGTGGTTTATGGGTCATAAAAATATGATGCCATATTCACTTAGTCAAATTTCGGAAGGCATTGTTAAATTGGTATTTGGAATAGCTGCGACATATTTATTGTTGCCTTTTGGCATAAAATATGCGGTCGCGGGCGCGCTTGGCGGAGTGCTTATAAGCGAATTGGTTACGCTTCTTATTTTATTTTTCACATATAAGAAAAAGGATAAAACATTTGAAAAAGTTGCAATAAAAGATAATAAACCTGCCCTAAAAAAATTATGGAGACTTGTACTTCCGTTGGTACTTGGCGGTATTATCTTGCCATTTAGCCAGTTTATAGATAGTTTGCTTTTTGTAAATTTATTAAAATTTGGTGGTAATTCTCTATCCAATTCTACGGTTCAATATGGTATATTTGCAGGAACTGTAACTCCACTTATTAATCTTCCCGTTATGGTGTGTATAACCTTAGGTATTGCCATAACACCGCAAATGGTGGAAGGTAAAATTAAGCGCAGTATTGATTTTATAATGGATAAGGTAAGCATAGCTACCAAAATTATATTTGCGTTATGTGTGCCCTTTATTTTGATATTTATATTCTTAGGGGATACCGTTATCGGCTTGCTTTATCCTACGCTTGGCGCTGAAAATATTGCGCTTGCTTCTAAGCTATTATCGATAAGTGCATTAAGCATACTTGCTCTTAGCGTATTTCAAATATATTCAGCAATGCTACAAGGGCTTGATAAAATATACGTTCCGCTCAAAATTATGGGCGTATGCGTGGCTTTAAAGATAATACTAAACATAGTATTAATTCCGTTTGCAGGAATGGTAGGGGCGGCAATAAGCGCAACTATAGCGTTTACACTAGCTGCCGCCGTCGTTATGTTCTATTTCTTTAATTATGTAAGGGTGGTTGATAATTTGGCTAAAAACACTAGTCTTATCACGCTTTGCGGTGCTATAATGAGTCTAATAATAGTTATCAATATAAGACTGCAAAAGAATCCTATTACGCTTATTTTGACAGCAACCGTAAGCGTAATCATTTATTTTATCTTTTTACTTGTTTTACGTGTCTTTACAAAAGATGAGTTACAAAGTATGCCAATGGGAAGGGTTTTAGTGCGGATAGATACCTTTTTACACCGTAAATAAAAGGAGAAATACTAATGAACTTGAACCAAATAATAACGAAGTACGGCGACGTTTTAGTTATGTCAGCAAGCAGTTTTTTGCAAAGAGAAAACAGTGTTTTAAATACCAATATTCCACTTTATATTTATAGCGTTTTGGACACTCAAAAATGCTTTGACAAAATTAAAAATATTTTTGGCGAGTGCCAAACTTCATATGAAGATAACACAATTTTGGCTGTTCCAAATACTGATTTCACCCAAAAAGACAGATTTTCCTTTGCTGATTTGGTGGAAATTATTTTTAGACTCAGAGACCCCGACGGTTGCATGTGGGACAGAGCGCAAAACAATATGACTATACGTACAAACGCTGTTGAAGAAGCATATGAACTTGTAGAAGCGGTAGAACTTAATGATAATGTAAAGATTTGCGAAGAATCGGGTGATGTTTTGTTGCAAGGTGTATTTAACGCAATTATTGCCGAGCAAGAAAACCGCTTTTCGTTAAACGATATGATAACCAATCTTTGCATAAAGCTGGTAACACGCCACACTCATATTTTTGGCAAGGATAAGGCATACTCGAAAGAGGACGCTTTGGTATTTTGGGAAAAAGCAAAGTCGACAGAAAAAGAGCAAAAAAGCGTCAATGATAAACTAAACGCAGTACCTGCTACTTTTAGTGCTTTACTTAAAGCGAATAAGGTGCAAAAGATAATCAAAAAAACAGGGTTTGATTTTCCTAGCGTTGAAGAAGCTGTAAAAAAGATTTATGAAGAAATTGACGAATTTTTACAAGAAGACGCAGACCAAGAAAAGGAAGGCGGAGATTTACTGTTCTCAGTGGTAAATGTTTTGAGAATGTTAGATATAGACCCCGAAATAGCACTTATGGGAACCACAAACCGATTTATAAGACGTTTTGAATACGTTGTAAAAAAAGCCACAGAGCAGAATAAGAAAGTTGAAGAGCTTAGTTTAGATGAAATGGAAAGCTATTATCAAGAATACAAAAAAATTGAAAACAACTAGGATATAGACATTTTGACAAAAAAGCAATTACCATTATTTTCGAGTGATTTATTTTTAGCTCCGCTTGCCGGTTATAGCGACCAGGGTATGCGGCAATTGAGCTATAGTTACGGCGCAGGCCTTTGCTTTACGGAAATGGTGAGCGCAAAAGGACTTCACTATGGCAATGAAAATACAACGCAAATTCTGCATACCTCGGACACAGAAAAGGGTAAAACCGCGGTGCAACTATTTGGCAGTGAGCCGAATATTATAGAAGAAGTCGTTGGTATGGACGCATTAAAAGAGTTTCCGATTATCGACATCAATATGGGTTGTCCTGTCCCGAAGATTGTAAACAATGGGGAAGGGTGTAGTCTTATGAAGAATCCATACCTTGTAAAAGATATTGTTAGCGCAGCGGTAAGGGGCGCAAACGGAAAACATATTTCTGCAAAATTTCGCGCAGGCTTTAGCTCAAGTACCGTAAACGCAGTGGAAATTGCGCAGGCGTGTATGGAAGGGGGCGCAAGCTTTGTTACGGTACACGGCAGAACAAGAGATAAGTATTATTCTGGCGACGTCGATTTTGAGCTGATTAGAAAGGTATCTGAAAGCGTAAATATCCCCGTCGTTGGCAACGGATCGGTAAACGATAGAGATAGTTATTTGAAGATGAAAGAATATTGCGGAGTTGACTTTGTTATGGTGGCAAGGGGCGCTATTGGCAAGCCTTACATATTTAGCGAGATTAAGAATTTACAATTTAATTATAACATTACCGAAGCTATAAAAATTCATATAGAAAATTTAAGCTATTTGCCGGAAAGAATTGTAGTAAACAATATGAAAAAACATATTGCTTACTATGTAAAAGGTCAAATAAACCAAAAATATATTAAAGAACAAATATTTAAATGTTATGAACTTAAAGAGATGCTGAGTATAATTGACAACGCAAATTTAAAGTAGTAAAATTATTAATAAAAATAACCATTTAGGAGTAAATAAATATGAAAATATTCAATTTTAGCGCGGGGCCGTCCATGCTTTTTGATGAAGTAAAATTAGAAGCTCAAAGAGATTTTATGGACTATAAGGGCAGTGGAATGAGTGTCGTGGAGATGAGCCACCGTAGTAAATGGTATGATGAAATTCATAACGAAGCTATATCTTTGCTAAGAGAGCTTATGGGAATTAGTGATGATTATCACGTGTTGCTTTTGCAAGGCGGAGCTTCTATGCAATTTGAAGCGGTACCGCTAAATTTATTGGTAAAAGGAAAAGCTGATTACGTAGTAACAGGTAACTTTGCATCAAAAGCTTTAAAGGTAAGTCAAAAGTTTGGTGATTGTGTAAGCATAGCGTCCAGCAAAGATGCTAATTATAGCTACATCCCCGATGTTAAGACCTTGCAATATCGCGAGGGTACAGATTATGTACATATCACTACCAATAATACAATTTTTGGCAGTCAATACAATGATATTCCTGAAGTTCCTACACTTGTTGCTGATATGAGCAGTAATATCTTGGGTAAACAATATGACACAAGTAAGTTTGGGCTTATTTATGCGGGCGCGCAAAAAAATATTGGACCTGCTGGTCTAACTATAGTGATAGTAAGAAAAGACCTTGTTGGCAATGCACTTCCTATTTGCCCTGTAATGCTTGACTACAAAACACAAGCAGACGCAAACAGCCTTTATAATACACCTCCTTGCTTTGCTATTTATATGGCAATGCTTACCTTCCGTTATCTTAAAAAACTTGGTGGCATTAAGGCTGTGCAACAAAAAAATGAATATAAATCCAGCTTGTTATACGATTTTATAGACAACAGTCAACTTTTCAAAAACAATATTCAAAAAGAGTATCGTTCCATAATGAACGTGCCGTTTGTTAGTCCTTCACAAGAATTGGATGCAAAGTTTGTAAAGGAAGCCACAAATGCAGGTTTGGTAACCCTAAAAGGTCATAAATTGGTTGGTGGAATGAGAGCAAGCATATATAACGGTATGCCTTTAGAAGGAGTAACTACACTAATTGACTTTATGAAAAAGTTCGAAATGGAAAATAAATAGTATAAGGAGAACTTAGAAATGTACAATATACTTAAGCTTAACAAAATAAGTCCTGTAATCAATGACTTGTTTAATGATAATTATATGCTTTCCGAAACAGAAGAAAATCCAGACGGAATAATTTTGAGAAGTTTTAATATGGCAACTTACCAAGTACAAAACCGCCTTGAGGCAATAGCTAGAGCAGGAGCTGGGGTAAACAACATACCGGTTGCTGATATGACCAATAAAGGCATAGTCGTTTTTAATACGCCGGGAGCTAACGCAAACGCTGTTAAAGAGTTGGTGTTGTGCGGAATGTTGCTTGCAAGCCGTGATATAATAGGCGGTTGCAGTTGGGTAAACACACTTACTTGCGACGTTGAAAAAACAACGGAGAAAGGCAAAGGCAACTACGCAGGTTATGAGATTATGGGAAAAACACTAGGCATAATCGGTTTGGGCGCAATAGGAATTTTGGTAGCTAATGCTTGCGTTGGTTTAGGAATGAAAGTTATAGGCTACGATATGTTTTTGACAGAGGAAAACAAAGCTAAACTAAATGCTAGCGTTAAGATAGTTACACTAGAAGAACTTTATGCAAATAGCGATATTATTACCGTACACGTCCCGCTTAACGACCAAACTAAAAATATGATAAACGCATCAACTTTTGCAACTATGAAAGACGGTGTTATTCTTATGAATATGTCAAGAGCAGGACTTGTAAATTCTACAGATTTAAAAGACGCTTTAAAAAATGGCAAGGTAAGAAAATACGTTGTAGATTTCCCGACAGAAGAGGTTTTGCATTGTGAAAACATAATAGCTATTCCGCACCTTGGCGCAAGCACAGAAGAAGCTGAAGACAACTGCGCTATTATGGCAAGCAATCAGCTTATCGAATACTTGGAAAAGGGCAATATTGTAAACAGCGTAAATTTCCCTTGCATTTCCAAAGATTGGACAAAAAAATATAGAACGTGCATACTTTTTAGAGAAGGATGTGACGTAATACAATCATTAAGCGGTGAAAGCAAGACAGCTGTAAGAAAGGGAATAGGTTATGCTATTTTTGATACAGACAGTGAGTTGACTGTACCTAAATGCGATAATATCATTAAAGTTAGAAAATTGGAAAAATAATAATTAACAAGGTTGTATCATTAGTTTCAAAAAAAGGCGCCTAAAGTTTGCTTGGGGTGCCTTTTGTTTGTAGTTTGAGGGTAAAAAGCAAGTTTTTCAGTAAATTCATTGACCTAAGAACGCTTAATAGTATATAATAATTTTATTATGCAAATACACGCATCGCAATTACCTAATGCTTTAGAAAGTGGAGTTTATCACCTTAATGGTGATGATGAATATTGGGTTGCGGAAAGCTTGGCAAAATTTGTGTCAATTGTTGGCAAAGAAAGTTTAAGTCTGCATATATTCGATAAGGGCGAGACCTTTTCCGAAGCCGTGGGAAGTTTGTTTTCTTTGTCCTTTACTGATGATAAATCAGTAGTTCTTGTAAAAGACGATATACTCGGAAATGACGTGAAAAATCACAAAATGTTGCAAGAATTGCTAGAAATGGACATCGCGCCCAACTATCTAGTGCTTGTAAATTGTAGTTTGGACGTCAAAGAAAAAAAATTGGTAAATACTATCAATTGTTCCAAACTAAAAGAGTTCGAATGTGTAAAATTGGCGCAAGATTTTTTTCCTTACGGTATAGAAAAGAATGCGTTGAATACACTGTGCAGATATACAGGCTATAATCTACTTAAGATTAAAAATGAAAGTGACAAGCTGATAGCTTATTGCGGGGAAAATCGAATAGATGCGGAGTCTGTAGAACTTCTCGTTGCAGAAGATGCCGATATACAAATATTTAACTTTGTAAATAGCGTAGTGACAGGCAATAATAAAGCAGCGCTTAGGCAGCTGGAAAAATTAAAGAAAAGGGGCGAGCCCTACTACGGTATGCTTGCAATGCTGATAAATCAGTTTAGAAGAATGTTGCATTCGGCTATATCAAAAAAGACAGATGATGAGTTGAGTGAAATATTTAAAGTACATAAATTCGCAATCATTAAGGCGAGAGAAAACAGACTTTTCAATGTTCCTAAGCTAAAAAGTGCATTGGAAATGTTGATTGATTATGAACTAAAGTTTAAATCGGGACAAATGTCTGATCAGATTGCTTTTGATAGCGCAATTGCAAGGTTGATTGCCAAGGAGGTAAATTGAAAAAGTTATTTAGCAATACAACTATTGATAAACTACAAAAAATACCGTCTTCGTTGTGGGTGGTAATATTGGCAGTGTCTATATTTGTGGCAAATACAATAGACTTTTTAGCTGAGAGCGAAGGTATTGTCACTGAATTTATAAAAATCTATTCCGAAGCAGGCGTGAACATTAATCCACAAGCTTTTAAAGTTTTACTAGTTATTGGTATGGTGCTCATAGCAACGCTTTTGTTCGAGATTGTGGCAAAGTGGATTTGCAGAGCTATTATAAGACGATTTTCATTAAAAACAACACCCGTGGAGTTTGTTTTTAGGATAAGGATAGTTGTTAGCATATTAAACGTTGTGATGGGAATTATCAGTTTAATATACTTTTTAGACAAAGAAGCTTTTCTTATAGTTAAAGCTGCTCTGGAAATCCCTATAACGAGTATTTTATTTTTATGGTTTTATTCGGCGATAAGAGAACAAATAGTTCCTAGTCGCGTTCAGTCGACGTTTTTTACTTTTGTAGCAAGAATTTATTTTGGGATACATTTAATTGTTTACGGATTTAATTTCATTAGCTATATGTTTATATACGAAATTGCGCTTTCCTCTACCGAAATAGCGCAAATTTCTTTGCAGTTTGGCATGGCTATTGTCATGTCGATAGTTGCATATATATATGCTGTAAAGTTAAAAAAATCCGAAAAGATTGTGGTTGTTAACAATAAAGTGGACGATAACCCGTATAGCTTTACTATTTTAGAACCTGAAGAAAAAAAAGACGATAAAATATTCAAGGATTTTGATATATAAAAGGACGAAATTATTATGGCAGGGAAGGTGGAATTCGGTTTAGGAAATATAATTTCTATAACATTAATAGTAGTGATGCTTATTGTTTTTGGATGGTTTTTTGCCAGGAAAAGAGCGGTTAAACTAATTGTTTTTTATGTTTGTATCGCACTGCTTACAGCAGGTTTTTACGTGATTGATTGGTTTTATGAGGGTATGGAACTTGCCATTTTTGTTATGAATTTAGTAATGGCAGGTATGGTGCTTGCCGCACTTTTAGTATATCAAAACGATTTGAAGGTACTTTTTTCCCGTTTGACATCAGGCAGCAGAAAAGCTGATTCTACAGTATTTTCCGATGAAGAATTACAAGTTTGTATTGAAGAAGTGGTAAAAGCGACACAGAGCCTTAGTAAAGCGAGAACAGGTGCGCTTATCGTTATTGTGCCACACCAAATAAGTTCTCATATACTAGAAAGCGGAATTACGTTAAATGCGTTGGTTACTTCGCCTATGCTTGAAAGCATATTTAATACCGGCGCGCCTATGCACGATGGCGCCGTAATAGTCAAGGGCAATAAAATATTGTCGGCAGGGTGTTTTTTACCGCTCAGCCAGTCGCAAAGCATAGCAAAAGATTTGGGAACCCGTCACCGCGCGGCAATCGGTATAACCGAAGAAACCGACAATATAAGCATAGTTGTAAGCGAGGAAACGGGTATTATATCGGTGTCAAAAAAAGGCGTGTTGAGAAGATACATTACGCCTGAAAGGCTTTCCGATATATTGCACGAAACTTACGGCGTCACGATAATGGCAAGCCGTTCAAATGGCAGGAGATTTTTCTAAAATATATACAAGAGAGGATAATAATGTCTATAGTACATAAAAGTGAAATACTTATTCCTAAAAATATTGATTTTAATAAGTGGTCGGTTATTGCGTGCGATCAGTTTACATCGCAACCGTCGTATTGGGAAAAACTTGCAAATATTGTGGGAGATAGCCCGAGCACTTTAAAAATTACATATCCCGAAATTTATCTTAATGACCACATTGAGACGCGTATAGAAAAAATTAATAAAGCGATGGAAAGTTACCTGTCGGGTGATGTTTTTGAAAAGCTTAATTCTTTTGTTTTGGTGGAAAGAACGGTAGCAAGCGGTAAAAAAAGGGTAAGTTTGGTTGTGAGCGTTGACCTTGAAAGCTATGATTATCGTAGGGTAAGAGCAGGGATAAGAGCAACGGAAGACACCATAATGGAGCGTTTGCCAGTACGAATTCGTATAAGAAAAAAAGCATCGATAGAACTTCCGCATATCATACTGCTTATGGATGATACAAGTAAAGAAATTATTGAGCCACTGTATGAGCAAAAAGAGAATTTGCGCAAACTTTATGATTTTGAGCTAAATATGAACGGCGGACATATCGTAGGGTATGAAATAAATAATCGTGAAGAGATTATTGCAAAGTTTGACAAGCTATTACAACCCGAATTGCAAAAAGCAAAATACGGCAATGACGCAGGTATTGAGTTTGCGGTAGGCGATGGCAATCATTCTATGGCGACGGCAAAAGAGCATTGGAACAACATAAAAAAGACGTTGACGGAAAGTGAAATCGAAAATCACCCCGCACGTTATTGCTTGGTGGAAATCTTAAATATTTATGATGAAGGTTTGATATTTGAACCAATACACAGAGTAATAATGACAAAGAATCGTGATGAGTTTTTAAACGGACTTAAAAATACGATTAATGGCGAGGGCTCAATGACGATTGTTACGCCAGAAAAAGATTTTGCGATAAGCTGTCCCAAGTCAAGCGCTGCAACAATTACGGCGGTACAAGAATATATTGAAAATATGATGGCTGCGAAAATGGTGGAAGTGGACTACGTTCACGGTTTGCACCACTTGAGAGAGGTAGTAAAAAACAATGGCGGAATAGGAATTATTATGCCACAGTTTGCTAAAGATGAACTATTTAATTATGTAATAAATGTAGGAAATTTACCGAAAAAGGCATTTTCTATAGGCACAGCAGAAAACAAAAAATATTATTTGGAAGCAAAAAGGATAAAGTAAAAATGAATTTGAAGGTATGCAAATTTG
>DATFIH010000046.1:0-3494 GCA_035270205.1 Clostridia bacterium
GTATAGAGCCAAAACATTGTCAGCGTTGTTTTCTTCGCCTTCGCCTATGATGATATCCAAAATCTTAGCTTCCAATATTATCAAATTTTCGCCAAAATACAGATCGGATGTATTTGCTTTTAAAGAATTATCTTCAAAAGATACAAATATATTTAACATATCAACATCGAATAAAGCAAGTATATTGGAAAGGTTGGTTATACTGTTGTCTGGAGCGTTAATAAAATAGTCGATAAAGTCAACGTACTCACTAATACCCTCTATTAATTTTAATTGGGACATAGCACTTTCTAGCGTTAATAATGCGTTTTCCCAAGAAGCTTTTTCTTCAAGAATGAATTCGTCTAAAAGAACTTTGGCATCAGCAAAAGCATTGGCAAGTTGTTCCACGCTGTATATTTTGCGGTTTGCGCACACCATAAGACTTGACGATAGCTTTAAGGAGTTGAATACTAAGAAAGAAATATCCGTAGATGTACTTTCGGTCTCAAGAGTTGTAATAAGAGCATCGAATTCTTCGCCAAAAGATTGTAACGTTTCAATTAAATAGTCCTTTCCTTCACTAGCCAGTATTTCAAGCACTGCGAGTATATCTTCATCAGTGAATTTGTTTTCACCGAACAAACCGTCAAACGCATATGCGAAAAGCATTGCTTTATTGGTAATTGGATTGTGATTGCCATTCAGCAGTGACTTAATGTAATCGTTATATTGTTCTAATTTATTGGGCTCTATATTGAGCGCATATAGCATAAGAGCATACATTTTTGGGTTCTTGAAAACTTCGTCATAAGTTTGATAAGAATCATAAAGTGCATATATGTTTTCTGTTATTGAGTCGGTGAGGTCCATATAATATGAAAGATCTTCGAATTCTGGTAAAAATACTAAAGAATCGATATTGATAGGCATAGTCGGATCTTGGTTTACTATAAAGTCATAGTTTGCTATATCTAACATAGAACTGTAAGTTTCTTCTGTTATAACATAGTAAGCTTTCAAATTGCTAAAAATAATGTTGGAAAGGTGCTTTGATAAGGTTTTCTCAGCATAGGTACAATTGTCGCTACCTACATTGTCTGATAGGTACAATGCCGAAGGAAGAAAGTTGCTAAGGCCACTGAAAAAGGTATCATAAGCTGCGCCAACTTTCTCTTGGTCATAAACGCCGTCTGTCAATATCTTGATAATTTTTGCCTCCAGTATAGCAAGATTGTCATGTTGAGCATCATTATCGTTTAAAACAATTTTTGACGTACTTGTTTCAGTGGCGGGTTGATTTATTAAAAACACACCCAAATTATTCTCTGTGAACAAGCCGAGCAACTTGGAAAACTTTGTTAACGATTCAATTGGGTTTTGGGGAAGAACGGTTTTGGAAAATTTTGCAAACTCGGCAAGGTAAGAATCGGTATCTTCCAAAGATGTAAGTATAGCATTTAAAGATACTATAGAGTTGGAAAAATCGCTACTTGTAAAGGTTGTTATGAGTTGATCGCAAGCTGTTTTGACAGAAGCAACAACTGTTGCAATTTCGCCAATTGAAGGGGCATTTTCATTGGAAGTTGTATCAAATATTTTATCTATTACTTTGTTTGTGTTGACAATATCAAGAACACCAAAAACAAGGTCTAAAGCTTCGGTTATGTAATCAAGGTTAAAACCTTGAGATAAACTTTGCAAACTGTCCTTGCTTTCCGTTAGGAATTGCAATTCTTCTTTATCACTGATTTGCAATAATCTTTGTCCAATATTAGCTATTTCATTGTTAAAATAACACACCATAAATTTGTATGTCAAAGTTCCAATATCTTCTTTTGTTAATTCGCAAGTTGTACGCATTTCCAAAATAAATTCACCCAAACGCGCAGGATTTATTGTAAAATACGTTTCATTGTCGTAGGTGTTAGTTTTTAACAAGGTAGAATAATCATAATTATTCAAAAACGAGGCAAGGTTGTCTACCTTTATAGTCCTTATGTCGTTTGCGCTAATTGAGGCAACATAGGAATCTACTTGGGCGAGGAAAGCCTCTCTTTTATTAGAATATTCCTCATATTCTATTACTTTCTTTACTATATCATGGTATTCAGTATTGTTAAAATCTTGTTTATACTGATATAAATGTTCGAATTGATTGTTATTACTAATCCAATCTTGAGTGTATTGATAATATTGCTCATATTCATCGTCAAGTGGATCGGGCTCATCGGGCTCAGCAGGATGTTGGTCTCTATAAATTTGCTTAAGTTCTGCTTGCTCGGACTCATCTAATTTTTCTTTTTTCGCCATAAGCGCATTATATCTTTGGAATGTTTTATAATTTTCCCAAAGGTCGTTGTCCCAGTTTTGCAAAAAGCTATTGACTTCCCAATAAAGTTCTTCCAATGTTTTTTCGCTTGCGGGATATAGGTTTGTAAGCAAAATGCGTAGTTGTTCTAATTCATTATTGGAAGGTTGGGGAGGCTCTACATTAACGCCAGTGTAAAAAACATCTAGAGATTTTGCAAAATTGTTAAATGAATCTTGAGGAACATTACCCCATTTGGCATATACAGTAACATGAGATAAAGAGCTAGAAAGTTTTGTCAAAATAGATGTAACGCTTGCCTTGTCAAGGTAAGTGCCGTTGTCAAAATACCATCCTTCAAAAATATAGTTAGGCTTTGATGGTGGAGAGGGCATAGTAAAAGTAGTCGCAGTTTGGTCTATCGACAGACTGGTAACACCGCTTCCGCCGTTTGTTTCAAAGTTGATAAGAAATGTTCCTTTTTCAACCGTGCCTTCTGTCCATTTTGCATATACAGTTATTTCTTTTACTTCGGAATTAAATTTTTCCAAAATCGCTTCGCTTGTAACGGGAATTAAAAAAGTATCGTTATCAAAATACCAATCTACAAAGATAAAACCGTCTTTAGTCGGGGCGGTATCTGGCAGTGTAAAGGTGGAATTTTTTCCTATTTTAGCGGCATCTATTTTACTGCCACCGTTTGTTTCAAAGTTTACAGTATAGTTGTTGCTACCACACGAAATTAAAGCCAACGATAGTAAGCATATTACAATTAATAAAATTATTAGCTTTTGACTTTTCACAATTCAACTTCCAACTCAATATTTTTCTTATATCATTTGATATTACCTGCAATAGAATTATATGTTAAAGACCGTTTTATGTCAATAAATAATAATCGTGTATAATATTATAATATCAATCAAGTTTAAATAATAGTTGCGAATTATCGCAATAAAATAGAAAAATAGCTATTGCCATTTTTTCAGGAATAATGTAATATTTATAATAGGGACAGTGTTATGAAAAATATTGGATATAAAGGTGTTATTTGTAGTATATTACTATTTCTTATGTTGGCGTGCCTTTACGCATGTTCATCTGTCCTTTTAACTGTAGATTTTGTAGTTGATGGAGAGATTTATCATACAATATACGTCAAAAACGGCGATGAAATACCATTCCCAAAACAGCCAGGAAAAGA
>DATFIH010000047.1:0-4469 GCA_035270205.1 Clostridia bacterium
GTGTAAGCTATGCATAAAAATAGGTGGTACCACGGGTAAGCATAAACTCGTCCTATGAAAATAGTGACGAGTTTTTTTATGCGTAAAAAAAGACAAATGAGGATAAAAATGAAACTAATTGAGAGATTTCTTGAAAGGACAGAGTTTGAAAGCTATGAGGACTTTTTGGCAAACTACAAGCTAAAAATCCCTGATAATTTTGACTTTGCGCGGGATGTGGTAGACCAATGGGCTGTGCTTGAGCCTAGCAAACTTGCGCTAATATATTGCAATGATGACAATGAAGAAGTCAGTTTTACATTTAAGCAAATATCCGATTTGTCAAAACGCGCGGCTAGTTACTTTTTATCTTTAGGCATATCCGCAGGCGATAGGGTTATTACAATGCTAAGACGCCGTTGGGAATATTGGGTATGCGCTGTTGCGCTCCATAGAATAGGTGCAGTAGTAGTTCCTATCTCTATCCAAATGGAAACAAAAGATATAGTGTATAGAGCCAACTCGTGTTGCGCAAAAATGGCAATAATAGTAAAAGATAATTTTGTTTTACAACAATTAGGCAACGCGTTGAAGGATTGTAACACCATCAATAAGGTAATTACCGCAGGCAGTGAAAAGTGCGCGGAATATCCTTATTTTAACGAAGAAATAACCAAAGTCGAGCCATTAGAAACTTATAGCAATTTGTCTAACGAGGATCAGATGCTTATATACTTTACGTCGGGAACGTCAGGTTATCCTAAGCAAGCTATCCATAACAGACTTTATCCGCTAGGTCACATAATCACTGCAAAGTACTTGCAACAAGTGGAAGATAACGGATTGCATATCACTCAAGCTGATAGCGGTTGGGCAAAATTTGGCTGGGGAAATATTTATGGACAATGGCTTTGTGGGACTGCCATACTTGCTTACGATCCGGAAAAGTTTTGCACTAAAAATTTCACCAACGCTTTAAAAACATACAAACCGATCACTATGTGCGTTCCTCCAACAATTTATCGTATGATGCTAAGAGACGGTTTTAATAAAGAAGACGTTGCATCTGTAAGATGCTTTGTATCTGCAGGAGAATCATTAACAAAAGAAGTAAATCAAGCTTTTTTTGATATTGTTGGACAATACATAAGAGAAGGCTATGGACAAAGCGAAGGTACGCCTATATTTGCCAATTGGAAATGGCTAGATATAAAATTATCATCAATGGGCAAGATTTCCCCTCTATACGATACGTTTTTGCAAAATAAAATAGGAGAAATACCCAATATTGGAGAAATAGGTGAGATAGTACTTATACCTAAGGATAAAAGAATAGGACTGCTTACGAACTACTTTTATGAGGGAAGTTATCAAAAAGTTCTCACAAATGGAAAATACTTTACAGGAGACGAGGCATACTTTGACGAACACGGTTATGGTTGGTATCTAGGTAGGAATGATGACGTTATAAAATCATCTGGATACAGAATAGGGCCATTTGAAATAGAAAGCGTGCTAAATACACACCCTGCCGTAAAAGAAAGCGCCATAATAGGCTTGCCAGACGAATTAAGAGGTCAAATTGTGTGTGCGGTTGTAGTGCTTAACGAACAATACACTAAGTCCGAAGAACTATCTTCCGAGCTTAAAAACTATGTAAAATCAAATACAGCGCCCTATAAATACCCAAGGATTATTAAGTATACAACAAGCGAGTTGCCGAAGACAACATCAGGTAAGTTAATGAGAAGTAAAGTAAAAACAGATATAATGATATAAAAATTTGGACGGCACAAAAAGCCGTCCAATTTTTTATAATGTCTGGTAAGATAATTATGCTTTTACTTTAACTTTTGATTGTACTCTGCCAAGTTTTATATTGTCCACAGTGCGGTTTGTAAGTTCTTCGCGTGGGTTGGGGCTTTCTTCAAAGCGATAGTCGGTCTCAAATTGTTTTATATGCTGTTCAATCACTTGATGAGTGGGATTGGCGCTTGGCGAACGGTTTACTATACCTTGATATATAAAGAAATCAGCTTTAGGTTCAAGGTCGTTTACGTCGGCATAAGTTTCTAGCAGACCTGTATTTGTTGCAGTTTGTTTAAGCACTTCCCGAACGTATGCTTTTTGCGGTCCGAAGCTAAGCAGTTGCGGAAATTCTCCCAAAGGAATAACTTGTTGCCAATCCTTTTTTTCATACTTATTTAATAGATAAACCGCCTTGTGAAGGTGCGCTATCTCTTGTACTAACATTTCTTCCCAAATAGCTTTTATCTTAGGATGAGTTTCATCTTTATAACAAGAATAATAAAGGTAACATTCGGTGTATTCGTGATTTAGTAAATTTTCAAGCCACGTTACTTTTACATCCATAAGTCCTCCATATAAGGATACGTGTTGCTCCTCTATAAGACCTATCTCTTGATAAATTCTTCTTCCTATTTCTGAAGTGTAGAATTGATTTTGATTCATATAATAGTTCATAGTTTGTTGCTCTGCAGCAGTTATTATTGCTATGTTAAGTTTTGTTATAGGATCAGCGATTTTGTTGTCTATAGGTCTCTTAACATCATCAAATGGGTACCTATGTTCGCTAATTGTAGGGCGACCGGGGAAAATTTCCGTATAGGATCCGACCAATCTTTCAGCGTGTATGCTATGCTCTGTATCAAGTAGATTTGAGAAGCGATAAAGGTGATCAAAATCTTCAAGCAAGGCAAAATCTAATGCCGCTTTTACATATAGGTCTTTTTCTCTTTGCGCGAGTATTGCAGTCAAATCAACAGCCAGTTGTTCGTACCCTATAGTATGCTCCAGTATGGATTCGTTAATAGGTTTAATACAGGCAATGCGTTTTTGTTGTTGCTGTTCAACACGTCTTGTGTTGGCAAGTTCACGCCTAATGTCATTATTTGTGCAGTTGCGGAAGAATTGATGATTAAACCACACCGCTTCAAACTCGGTGCCATTCATCAATATAGTTCGTAGCTTGGTATATGGATCGACATCGTATTTATCATAAGATACAGGATAAATTTTCGACCAGTCTACAAAAGAGCTATCAAAATTTATTGGTTTTTCATTAAATGGATTGAAACTCATAAAATATCTCCTTATTTGTTTAATTATTCATTCGATTATTATTTGCGTTTAGAGTCAACAATATACATTTAGTTTGCTATATAAATTGCGTAATTTTGAAATTTGTGATAAAATAATGAGCACTTAGGAGAATTAATGGCAAAAGAAAGAGTAGTTGTGGGAATGAGCGGAGGCGTGGATAGCGCAGTCGCTGCGCTATTGTTAAAAGAGCAAGGCTATGACGTTGTAGGTCTTTTTATGAAAAATTGGGAAGAAAACGACAAAGACGGCGTTTGCACTGCAGAAACTGACTACACAGATGTAAGAAGAGTATGCGCAACACTCGATATTCCTTACTATACCGTTAATTTAAGCAAGCAGTATTGGGACAACGTTTTTAGTCATTTTGTAGCTGAATACAAAAAAGGCAGAACGCCCAATCCCGACGTACTTTGCAATCGAGAGATTAAGTTTGGAGTTTTTAAAGAACACGCCCTCAAGCTAGATGCCGATTATATTGCCACAGGACACTATTGTGGCACCAAAAAAATTGGTGGAAAAACATATCTTACAAGGGCGATAGATGAAAATAAAGACCAAACATATTTTCTTAATCAAGTTATGGAAAAACAGATAGAAAACGCTATTTTCCCTTTACAAAATTTGACCAAACCAAAGGTGCGTGAAATAGCCGAAAAGAACAATTTTATAAACGCTGCAAAAAAGGATTCAACAGGCGTATGCTTTATTGGAGAGCGTGATTTTAAGAGGTTTTTATCACAATATATTCCTATGCGCGAAGGTGATATAAAAACGTTGGACGGTACAACCGTAGGTAAACATAACGGTGTTTATTATTATACGATAGGACAGCATAAAGGCTTTGGTTTAGGCGGTATAAAAGGCTTGGATAATAAAGATAGCTGGTATATAATAAAAAAGGACGTTGAGAACAATATTTTATATGTAAATCAAGGCGAAGTAGACAGTCTATATAATGATCGTTTAGTAACCGAAGGATTTAATTTTATTACGGAAAAAATACCCTCAAATACCCGTGTTTTAGTACGGATACGTCATCGTCAGCCCTTGCAAAACGCAACTTTTTATCTTGACGATAAAGGCAATGCGGAAATTATATTTGATACTAAGCAAAGAGCTATAGTAGAAGGACAATACGCGGCAGTATATATAGACGATATTTGTATTGGCGGCGGTGTTATAGGAAAATGTGACTAATATTTGTATCGGTAGCTCAGTTGGATAGAGCACTAGCCTCCGACGCTAGGTGTCGTTGGTTCGATTCCAATCCGGTACACCAAAACCCGCTTTATTTTATATAAGGCGGGTTTTTATTATAAATATAACCTACCGTGACTTAAGTTACAGAATAATGTATAATAATTATG
>DATFIH010000048.1:0-10900 GCA_035270205.1 Clostridia bacterium
GGCAAGTGACTAACGACATAATTGTTATTGCAAAATTTATCCGTAAAGCATATTCAGTCAACTTTAATTTTACCAACATAAATTTCTTGGATTCTATTGATATTTCTTTAAATAAATATAATCCTATCTATCCTGCGACCAACAATGTTTCAGGGGCATGGAATAATACTACATATATAGTATCGGCAAAATATTATGACGAGCTAAGCGGCATAATCACACCCAAAAATGGTTATGAGATAATGCAAAACGCTCTTGCTTTACGCGCAGTATATTGGGATGAAAGTTCAATAAGTTACAAACCGATTAAAGACAATAATGGCAATGATATTATTCATTACATTCCGCTTACAAGCGTAGCTGGTGACGTTTTAAGCTTTACATTCCATGAGGCGACAAAAGTTATTGCTGATTTGAACGTTCAGAGCGATTTGATAGTGGATTTAACGGTAAGAATCAAAACATATACGGTTAAAACAACGATAAACCGTGATTCTAGCGCAAGCGATTTGCCCAATAACACTGCAGTATCAATGTCGGTTAAGACGCAAACAAACCAAAATGTTAGAGTAAATAACGTAGCTCAAGTAGCCCAAAACTTTACCATAAGTAACTTAGGTAAAATTTATTATGCAGAACATCACGGATATATTGAATATACATTTGATGCGCCCGAAGGTTATATGCTGGGCAATATATTTGTAAACGGCATAAATTGGGATGAGTCCATACTTAAGGCGTCCAATTATCAAGACAGTTACATAAAAATGGTCGCAACAAAGGTTGTGGGCGCAAACAATTTTTATCGCTACGTAATTACTATGTATGTAAACGATTTGTTGATAGAAGGCAGTCCTAACTATGTTGTATTTAACGATATGTCAGACTTAACTGTTGAATTAAAAATAAAATTGATAACGTATGATATTAAAACGCTTATTAACGGAAACGAATATGACAGCGTCATAATGAATAATAAAAATACCTTTACCGATAACAAAACGCTAAAGGTTGTCACGCCAAATGATACCAATCATTATAATTTCCTGAATATAGCGCCAGAAGTTTCAGAAGGGTATAAAATCACCAATATGAATATGTCGATATATAGTGAGGGAGTTTTCACCGATATAGGCTACGCATTTAACGTTGAGCAAAGCAACACGTTACAAATGATTAATACAAATTTAAAATATGTAGACGTGCTGAAAGACAACTTAGTACTTTATATTTGCTACACAACTGAGATAAAGAAATATAATGTGGACATATTTGCATATGCGTATTCGATAGATATGTGGGTAGACCAAACTGAAGGTAAAATAGGGTATGATTCTGACGCAGGTGTATTGAACGTAAGCGCGTTGACAAACGGTATAAGAACTAACGTAACTACGGCATACGACCACGAATATTTTTCGGTGCTGACTGCAATGGCTTACGCTAAAGAAAACTACATAATGTATAGCATACAAGAATATATTGGCACTTCCAAACCATCCGACTGGCTGGCTTCTGACAATTGGACGGAAGTAAAAGACGGTGTAAGGGGGATAACTTACGGCTATGAAACAAAACCTAACGGCACAATAGAATATTCTTTTGAATATAGCGTAGACGATTATGGTGACAGGGCGTTTAGAGTGGTTTTCCGTCAGCAAACGACAGTAACTATAAACGTCATAAATCCATACAGAGTCACAGGAACTCAATCAGGTGGCGCCAAGGTCGGCAATATTAATTACAAGTACTATCCCGAAATTATCGCAAGAATTGGCGGCGTAGAGATACCCAACAGCTTTGATAATGGAACGTACCAGGTAGTTGATACTTATGTCTATAAAGTAAACGTGGGAAGCGTTATTGTGCTTGATTTATTTTATGACGGCAATATGTTGGCGGATATGTTTGGTATATATTACATGATTGGAGACCAATACATTGAAAATACCGAGATAAGCACAACAGGTTTTGAGATAAGAGCAAAATGGGATTTCTATCTGAAAGATAAGACTAAGCTATACATCACTTATCAAAAAGAAACTAATGCGTCCAGTCCAACGGCTATAGGCGGAGAATTGCTTTTCGGACTCGATGGCGATGATATGGTAAGTGACACAAACAGTACTGTATATAGGGAAGCTACTGTAACGCAAACGGTTACTATTTTGGTAGAGCCTTATGAAAATTATATTTTCACTGCGCTAAAAGTGCGGCAGATAGACCAAGAGGCAAGCCGAAACGCAGGTAAAATAGTTTATATTCAAGGTGCGGGAGAATGGCTTACTTATAATGCAAGCAACTTTGAGTCATTAGATACCAATGGCTTCATAATTACTCAAGGTATGACACCTGCTGGAAATACGACTTACACCATTATAATGACTGGCAATATGGAACTTAGTTTTGTATTTTATAAGACCTACAACATAGTATATTCTTCCAATTATTCCGATGTCGGTTATGTCAATAACATAACGCTAAAAGATAATAATATAAATAACAATCTTTGCGATGAACTGGATGTTGTAAGCTATGATAGCGCCTTTACGCTCATAGCGCCTCAACCCGATCCCGATTTATATCAGTTTATGGGCTGGTATGTCAACGGTGTAAATGTTTACAAATATTTATCTACACGTTATCCCGATTCCAACAGATTTACCAATTTGTTTGAAATAAACGGCTCGAGTATGAATTTAACATATAATAACGTCGAACTCGACAATATTATTATTACTGCGCTGTATCAAAGAATAATCAACGTTTCGCTTATAAACGAGTTATATTATTACGATACTGCAACCATGCATTGGAACAGCTGGACAACCGGCGCGATAAGAACACAGTATTACGACTATGTGTCTACTCAAGGATTACCTATTGCAAAAACTATAGAAAATCTCAACAATAGGACAGCATCTACAATTTCAACGATTATTGGTTCTTCAAATACAACATATAACCTAATTAAAGATGAAATAGGCGGGACTCCGGTAGGTAACGACACCTATTGGAATACATTGTCAACAATTCCAGCCGGATTTGATATAAATACTATAAAAGCGTACTCTAGTTCAACATTTTTCAAAGTGCTTTACCAAAACGTAACCAATGAAGACTATGTTAATGATACTTGGGAAAACAGTGATATTGAGTTGATTTTGACCGGTCTGCCCAATACTGTAAGATTACAAGCATGGCAATATTACAACTGGGTTAGCGGTAAATATGAAGATATCGGGTATAGCTATAATGATCCGTCAGGTCTGATAGATAGCTTGGGCAACGAGATTGTAATCGATTGTACAAATACCGAATACAACTTTAACCTTGGGTATATCTATTCTGAAAGTATGCCAGGAGCGATTAATTCATCTACAGGTGAGGTGCGTCCTTTGATTATACGTCCTTTCTTGCGAAAAGTTGTATCTGTAGCATTGGATAAACTAACATATATTGATTACCTTGGCGGTAATTCCGAAACAGATTTTACCTCGCAAGTAGGTCCATCTATCGATGGATTGGACATAGTATTCCCACAAACAAACAATTTCTATAACCTTGGTTCACCTTATCAATATATTTCCGACGATAATTGTTCGGCAGAATTCGACTATGGCGCAAAAATCAATATTAGAAGCTATTGCAATATTGAAAGTGAAACAGGATTGCCTCTTTATAATACCGAAGATGAGAATTTCCGTTTTGTAGGCTGGTTTATGAACTGGGAGGTCAATGGTATTGCCAGATACCGCTATATCTTGGATATGAATGGCGGAGTAAATAAGGCAGATGAAAATTATCCTATTTATTTGGCATACGCATTTGGTGAAGAACCGCCCGAAGACGACACTATTCAGTACCGCGCTGTTTATATCAATCAGTACGAACACAAGGTTTATTCATACAACATAGCTGGCGGGGAAACTTATCAAGATGCATTTAACGGCGGACAGTATTCGTTTAAGGATGCTCCCGCAATAAACAGAAACTCGCTATCGATTAATACACAAGCTATTTCGTTTGCATCGTATGATACTTCCCAAACGGGCAACAACCGCGCAGGAATTACAGAACTGTCTTACAATCTTGAAATTTTGAGCGATGAAAGTGAAACACACAAGCTGGAATTCTATATAGATATAGGCTGTATATATTCCTTTAATATGGATATGTCATATATAAATCGCGTGGCGAATTATGTATCAAATAATCAATATTCTACACCTTATGGATATGATCCGGCTTACGACAAACAACATAAAATTAAATTCAGCGATGACGTAGCGAATGAAAAAGAAGAGGACTATCTAAACGCATTAGCGGGAAATTACATCTTTAGTGGAGTAAATGCAAGCAATCCAATTGATAGCAATATTCAAGTGTCTAAACATTTACAAATAGATATACAATATGTTTCTCAAGTAAAGCTAATATTTAAAAAGCTGATGTGGAAAGCTGGGATTACCCTTCCTTACAATCTATCCAATTATTTATTGCCAGGAAATCACTCGCTCACAATATGGGATTATTATACTAAGTTTTATAGCGGGTACGGCGATACTGTAAACAATACTCCAGATGGTACAGTCCATACATATTTTAGATTAAAACCGGGACAATATACCAATTTTTATAATGACGGTGTGTTCAAATATGTGCCATATGGATTTAAAGATGGACAAGGAATACCTTTAAATAAACTTGTTTATTATGTTAATACAGGAAATAACAATCAAACCTTGTTTAACCCTGGCGTGCCACAATATCGTAGACACGTTGAAATAGATTTAACCACATATATTGATGGCGGACCGCTACTGTTTGGCGATCCAAATTATTCGGGCGACCCCTATAGTACGTCAAACACAGGCGAGGGTACGTCGGCTTCACCGTACAGAATATTTACAGCAAGGCAACTAAAAAACATCAATATGTTCTGGTACTACAATGAATTTAGCTGTGTCAATACTTTAGGTCATGCGACCAACTTTAAGTTGTTTAATAACATTAATTTACAAGGGCTTGATGAAAGCTCAAGTACAACTCCATATACGCTTGCCAACGGTACAATTACCGAAGCATGGATGCCAATGTGTTATGCCAGAGACGAGTCTCCGAACGGTTTTGACGGAATATTGGAAGGAAACAACAAATACGTTTACGGACTTGCAGCATACGGTAGAGCGGGAGGAAACCTTCCTGATACAAGTGACACAAGCAACGCGCCCGATCATGAGAGATATGATTATACCTTTGGTTATGGCATATTTGGACTGATAAAGGGTGGAACTGTTAAAAATCTAAAAGTGGGCAATGCCTATATTGACGTAGCAAGTTTGATTAGTGGCGGCGCAAGTACTACTGATAAGCCTGCCAACGTAGGAATACTTGCTGCTGTAATAGAAGATGCAACTATAACAAATATTACATTTGACGAAAACATAGAGATAGGCAGGTATGGAGCATACCGTATTTATCTAAATGCAGGAACAGGAACTAACGGTATTGGTATATTAGCAGGACTTGTCAAAAATAGTATAATAACCACTGTCGTATTAGACGTGTACAACTCAGCAGTTAGCGCAGCACAACCCAATATCAGCATAAATGGAGAAAATGCGGGTGGATTAATCGGAAGCATAATAGATGATTATCACGCAGTGCCTTCACTAAACATAGGGAACGTTGCATCACTAATAAGTAATTTAACAATAAAATCTACAAGTTATAAGTCTATACAATCATATCCTAAGATATTGATAAATACCACAGGAACTCAAAAATATTCCGGCGGTGTAATAGGATATATGGAGGCGCAATCGGGTATTGTAATAGGAACTAGGGTAAATAAAACTAATTATGTGGATAACTTCGTAGTATTTGAAATAGGCAATTCCTCATCCATATACACAGGCGGAGTTATTGGTAGATTAAAAACCGGAACGCTGAAAGATACAAGAATATTGAGCAATGGAAAGAGCAAATACCAAATAGCAGAAACGGGAGAAACCACTATACTCAATCAAGATTATGGTGGTGTCGGCGGAATTGCTGGTTATAATTCAGGAACAATCACCAATGTGACGGTAAATCGTGCGCCAGGAACAGCGACACCCTTCACTTATACCTATACAGAAGGAATATTAGGCTTCTTCTTTTTATATGGACCGATAGCAGGAGGAATAGCAGGTATAAATAACGTTCAAGCTACTCCTTATGTAGATAGTGAAGATCCTCGTAATAACGTTATTATAATTAGCGGAGAGATAAGCGGATTTAGATCAGTTGCGGGCAGTGAGGTGACAATATATGCTCCGTACGTTCGCAAAGGCTCTATAGGTATCGTTTCCGGTGCTAAGGGGGGAATAGTAGGCTTTAACAAGATGGGCGCTTTGATTGACGATTGCAGTTTTGGTGATAGCTCAATGGCTGTGGCAGGATCGGATAAAGATAGATATTTATACGTATATGATGAGAATTCTTCAAATTCTCAGAATAACAATGATGATATCTTTGACCACAGTACCAAAAATGGGAATGTGGGCATGGTGTCATATCTTCCAGGCAATTTGTATGTCGGCGGTATCGCTGGAGCAAGCAGGGGCGCAATTTACAATAGCTATGTCGCGAAAAGAGAAATATTTGTAAAATACTATAATGCAATAGCAAACAATCCGTTTAAATGGAATGTTTTCGTAGGTGGAATTTGTGGCGGACAGAATTTTGATAATGACGAACTTGCCATGATATCACAACCCAACTCTTATGAGGCAACTAAGGAAACTATTGTGAGTCATCCCAACGTGTATACCGCATTACAATTCATAAATTATGACTGGAATGACAATAACGGTATAATGAATGATGAAATTATGAAAACAAGCTTGGCACAACGATCTAAAATACAAAGCTGTTACACAAGCGATATTATTCTAAACCTAGGTATATATATATGGTGTGATAATAACGATTATAAAGCAGGTCAAGCAGATACTGAAGCTGAAAACCCTCAAACTAGCGAATACAACTATGTTGGAGAACGCCAGAATGTTTCGGTAGGAGGAATACTCGGTTATAACAATAACACGACAGGTTCCTCAAGCGTCAATCATTGCTATTCTTTTGGGAATAACTTTAGTGTAAAGCTTGCGGCTTATGGCGCAACAAACTCTAGCACTAGTCAATATGCAACTAACGTTGGATACTATTATTACAAAAACACCTTCGACATATTCTCGTTGTGGGATGACTATTTTACAAATAGAATAGGTACAAATCTTGCAGTCAATATCAAGGGTATAGTCGGTGGAAAGGCGCCTGACATGGCATCTGTAGCAACCTATTGTTGGACATATGGCAACTTTGTAAATAACGAAAAATTGCGCTCTACAGGCAGCTTAGACAGTATACCTAGTGACCAAACTGGTGACTATGAAGGCAGTAATAGTCATCATAGGCGAATAGGTTTCATAGACGGTGAAGTGGACCCTGATGCTATAGCAACTTCAGGTGGTTATTTCTATCATGCTCCGTCAAAGATGCTTGATATAAATCTCGATAAGTTTTGGGGTTATGAAGACCCGGGTGATGGAATAACAAATACGTTGTTTAATAGATTTATAATGACTTCTATCGCAGGGTTTGTCGGTTGGAAAGAGAATCCTGACGGGAGAATTTATCGTACCGATGCTCAGACAGGTATGCCTATGGTGTGGCATTCTGATTTACGTCCAGACGGGAATGCTGATATTATTAAGTGGTACACCATTGCAAGCTTCGGAATGGGATGGTACGCTCTTGGCGGAGATTATTTTGCGGCTAGTTATACCAGCGCGGTGAACGATTTCCCCAACTTTTTAGAAGCATATCTTGTTGGTGGACAAATAAAATACAGTGAACAATAAAGTTAAGAAACGTATTTTATAAAAGAATTAAAAAAGCACTTGTCAAACAAGTGCTTTTTTATGCGCTTTTAACTTGTAATAGTTAATCTTTTGTACTATAATTTATATCATATATATTCATAAAAACAAGGAGAAAATTTTCGATGAAGCATATCGATATAGTGGATTTATTTAATGACAAAAACTATGTTAATAATGAAATTACAGTCTGCGGTTGGGTAAGAACTACACGTGACAGTAAAAATATGGCATTTATGGAGATTAATGACGGTACGACCTTCAAACATTTACAAATAGTAATGGATAAAGCCGAGATTAACAATGCTTCCATTTTTAAGCTGGGCAGCTCCGTTAAAGTTATAGGAACACTTGTAAATAGCCTAATTATGAAAGACGGTATAGAAGTTAATGCTAAGTCAATCACCATCCTTGGCGATTGTCCAAGCGATTATCCATTGCAAAAAAAGAGATGCACATTAGAATATTTGCGCGCAATACCACATCTTAGGTTAAGAACAAATACTTTTAACGCAGTATTCAGAGTGCGCAGTGTAGTGAGCGCGTTAATTCACGAATATTTTCAAAAAAACCATTTTGTATATGCGCATACTCCAATTATTACAGCAAGTGACTGTGAAGGCGCAGGCGAGATGTTTAGAGTTACTACTCATGAATATAATGACAGATTTTCAAGCGAAGAAGAGTATTATGAAAAAGATTTCTTTCATCAAAAAGCGGCATTGTCTGTATCATGCCAATTAGAAGGTGAAGTTGCGGCAATGGCATTTGGCAAAATATATACCTTTGGACCAAGTTTTCGTGCAGAAAACAGCAACACACCCCGTCATGCAGCAGAATTTTGGCATATAGAACCAGAAGTTGCTTTTGCTGAACTTCCTGACATTATTGAGATTGCTGAAGAGCTAATTAAATATATAATTAACAACGTATTAGAAAAATGCCCACAAGAAATGGAATTTTTTGATAAATTCGTGGAAAAAGGCGTAATTGATAAGCTAAAGAACGTAGTTAGCCATAAGTTTGGAGTAGTTGATTATACCGAAGCTATAGAGTTGCTCAAAAAAGCTGAAGTAAAATTCCAATACCCTGTTGCGTGGGGCGAGGATATACAGACTGAACACGAAAAGTATTTGACTGAGGTAGTTTATAAAAAACCTATTTTTGTTATTAATTACCCCAAAGGGATAAAATCTTTCTATATGAAACAGAATGCTGACGGAAAAACCGTTGCAGCAACAGACTTGCTTGTTCCGGGTGTTGGTGAGATAATCGGAGGAAGCGAGAGGGAATCGGATTTGGAAAAGCTAATTACCGCAATGAAAGAAAAGAATTTGTGCGAGTCAGACTACGAACATTATATCAGCCTTAGGAAATTTGGCTCTGTGCCACATAGTGGTTTTGGACTCGGATTAGAAAGAATTATTATGTATATCACAGGTATGTCCAATATACGTGACGTAATACTATATCCAAGAACGGCAGGCGACATTAAATAAGGAGAATTTATGTACAGAACGCATAATTGTAATGAATTAAGAGAAAGCGACGTAAATAAGCAGGTTAAAATTGCAGGATGGCTACAGAGCGTAAGAGATTTAGGCTCAGTTGTTTTCTTTGTAGTGCGTGATTTTTATGGTATAACTCAAGTCACAGTCAACGATGACGCAATGAAAGAAACCATAAGGAAAATACCTCGCGAGAGCACAATTTCAGTCACAGGAAAAGTTATATTAAGATCTAGCCCTAATCCAGAACTTCCTACAGGATTGATAGAAATAGAGCCAGAAAGTATTGAAATATTGGGAAAATGTTTTGAAAGCTTACCTTTCGAAGTTGTCAATTCTTTGCAAAGCAGGGAAGATGCCCGTTTAAAATATCGTTTTCTTGATTTACGCAACCCTTTAGTTAAGGATAAAATTGTTCTTAGAAGTAAGGTTATAACGACCATAAGACGCATTATGGCGGAAAAAGGCTTTTTGGAGATAACAACTCCAATTTTGACAGGTTCATCACCCGAAGGCGCAAGAGATTTTATTGTGCCAAGCCGTCTTTATCCAGGCAAATTTTATGCGTTGCCCCAAGCTCCACAGCAATATAAACAGCTACTTATGACTAGCGGTTTTGATAAATATTTTCAAATTGCGCCTTGTTTTAGGGATGAAGATGCGCGCGCAGACAGAAGTCCAGGAGAGTTTTATCAACTTGATATTGAGATGAGTTTTGCAACACAAGAAGATGTTTTTAGAGAACTAGAAGATATCATACCGCGTATTTTTGCTGAGCATACAACTAAAAGTATAGATACCGCTCCATTTAGGCGTATTACCTATCGTGATGCTATGGAAAATTACGGTAGTGACAAGCCCGATTTACGCAATCCTTTATTAATAAAAAATGTGTCTGATATATTAAATGGCGAATTATGCCCACTTTTTGAAGGTAAATCAGTCTATGCTGTAAGCGTGAATAACTTTAATAAGAATCGCAAATACATAGACAGTTTGGCAGAATTTGTAAATGAGAAAGCCCTTGATTGCTCTTATTATTGGTTCAAACTTGACGCAAACGATACTCTTGTTGGCGGAGTCAGTAAGTTCCTTACACCTGTTTTAGATGAGCTAAAATCAAGTTTAGATTTAAAGTCGGATAGTTTTGTTGCGCTTGTTGCAGGCGAAAAAGAAAAGGTTAATAAGTGCGCAGGATACGTAAGAAACGAACTGGGACAGGCACTTGGACTTATCGAAAAAGATGCTTATCGTTTTTGTTGGATAGTAGATTTTCCAATGTACGAATTGAATGAAGAAACCAATGCTATAGACTTTTCTCACAATCCGTTTAGTATGCCACAAGGCGGAATTGACGCATTAAACAATAAAAACCCGCTAGATATTTATGCTTACCAATATGATATAGTTTGTAACGGGATAGAGCTAAGCAGCGGCGCTGTTCGTAATCACGACCCTGAAACT
>DATFIH010000049.1:0-3831 GCA_035270205.1 Clostridia bacterium
GATAAAAATATTTGCACGGCTGACAAGAATAATCGATTGTGTGAGATATAATTTGGGGAATACCGCGTCTTTAGCGCCAATTGCTCCTATTTTTCCCTCATATTCCTTATCGTCAATAATTTCTTATTTGCGATTAACTGAATTATAATACTTTTTTATGTTAAAACCAACTTATAATTAGCATTTGACAGGCTATTTTTCGACATAAGAAATAAGAAGAAAGTTTTGAGTAAAAAAGAGGAAGTAAATTAATACTTCCTCTTTTTTATAAAGTTTAGGATAACCTTATCTGTCTTTCATTCTGCCCACTTCAAAATAGTAGGCGAGTTTGCTTGGACGGGAGGGCATAAGTCTTGCAGCAAAACTATATAATACTACTGCGAAGCTTCCTGCCACGATACTTACTGAGTAAGGTTCGTTTAAGTTCATTGTACCGCCGATTTGCGTTAGCATTGAGGCGACGAACACACTTAAAACACCTGCGATGAATCCGTATTTGGCGTTTCTTGTAGCGATGAACGCTAAGAAACCTATTATTAAAGCATAGTAATAATTTACTCTGCCCCACATCATATTTCCGAAATACAGGCTTAACCTAGTCGCACCGTAGGTGAGACCTGCTAGCACTGCGATTACTAGTAGACACATTAATTTTGTAGACCACTTGCCTTTAAACAGCCATAAGAAGAAAGTCATTGTAAACAGAAGGGCTGCACCCAAGCTAAATACAAAATTACCTATTATGAAAGGGGTTACAAAATTTAATCCTACAATCGCACCTAAAGCAAGTACCAGACCCAAGACAGGAATATCAAAGTCGCGGATTGCGTTAGAACCTAGACCTATTAGTGCCATTACACCAAGCACTATCAAAATAATACTACCTATTGTCATAAATTAAATTCTCCTTTTGCTAATAGTAGTGTGAAAAGTGGAAAAAAATATACACAACATAATAAATTGACACAAATATCGAAATAAGTTTAAAACATAATTGCATTGGATTCGTTTTATATGTTATACTTAGCCTATACAATTTACATAAAAACTATTTTAAAAGGAGATATTTTAATGACAACGAACAAAAACGTACTTGAATTTGTTGACAAATACACCAAGCACTTTCAGCCAGATAACGTCATTTGGATTGACGCAAGTAAGCAACAGTATAAAGAACTAGTTAGCGAAGCTATTGCGACAGGTGAGGTAATTAAACTTAACTCAAAGTTGCTTCCGGGATGTCTTTACCATAGGACAGCTCCTAATGACGTAGCGCGTGTTGAGCATCGTACCTTTATTTGCTCGAAAGACAAAGAAAATTGCGGACCTACCAACAACTGGATGGAACCAAGCGAGGCTTATAAGACTCTGGACGCTATTTCAGCAGGCGCAATGAAAGGCAGAACTATGTATGTAATCCCATTTTCTATGGGTAAGATTGGTTCACGTTTTGCAAAATACGGTATCGAAATTACCGATAGCATATACGTCGTACTAAATATGATGATTATGACAAGAGTTTCGCCCAAAGTATTTGATAAATTGGGTGATAGCAATGATTTTGTAAGAGGTATCCATAGTAAAGTAGATCTTAACGTGGACAACAAATACATTTGCCAATTCCCTGAAGATAACGTTATTTATTCTATCAACAGCGGATACGGCGGCAACGTGTTGCTAGGCAAAAAATGTTTTGCGCTACGTATTGCTTCTTACCAAGGTTGGAAAGAAGGCTGGATGGCAGAGCATATGCTTATACTTGGATTGGAAAAGCCAAATGGCGAGATAAAATATATCACCGCCGCTTTCCCGTCAGCTTGTGGAAAGACCAACTTGGCTATGCTTATTCCACCCAATACTTATACTGAAAAAGGCTATAAGGTATGGACAGTAGGCGATGATATCGCTTGGCTGAGGAAGGGTAGGAATAGTATGCTTTATGCAGTTAATCCGGAAAACGGTTTCTTTGGCGTAGCTCCCGGCACCAATATGAAGAGCAACCCCAACGCGCTTATTAGCACAAAGAGAAACACTATATTTACCAACGTAGTTTTAGATTTGAAAAAGAAAAATATTTGGTGGGAAGGTATTAAAGAGCCGGCGCCCGAAGGCAAAGCTGAAGACTGGAAGGGTAATCCTTGGTTTGAAGGCAAAACCGATGAAAACGGCAACGTTATCAAAGGTGCGCACCCTAACAGCCGTTTTACTTCTCCTGCTAAAAACTGCCCTTGCATTTCTAAAGAATTTGAAAATCCGAAGGGTGTTCCTGTTTCTGCAATCATATTTGGTGGCAGACGCGCGAAAGCAGCTCCACTTGTATATCAATCAAGAGATTGGGAGCATGGAGTATTTGTTGGCTCAATTATGGCAAGCGAAACGACAGCTGCGGCGACAGGTCAAGTTGGTGTAGTAAGGCATGATCCTATGGCAATGTTGCCTTTCTGCGGTTACCATATGGGCGATTATTTCCAACATTGGTTAGATATGGGCAAGAAAATTAAGAATAAGCCACTTATTTTCAATGTAAACTGGTTCCGTACCGACGAAAACAACAATTTCATTTGGCCAGGATTTGGCGACAATATGAGAGTGCTTGACTGGATTATTCAACGTTGCGAAGGCACTGTTGATGCTGTAGAAACACCCATTGGTTTTTTACCGAAGCCAGAAGATATCAATTTGGAAGGCTTAGAAAACTTTGATATTGATAAGCTTAAGTCCATACTAGACGTGGATCAAGAAACATGGAAAGCTGAGGCTAAGAATATCGGCGAGTTCTATAAGAAGTTTGGCGATAGACTTCCTTCAAAGCTTAAAAAACAACTTACCATTTTGAAAAGAAATCTTAAGTAAAAGTCTTTACAAAAAATTAAGGGGCGTGTAAATAACTTACACGTCCCTTTTTTAATAAGGTAAATAATATAATTAAAACCTACTTGTTTTAATACTCCATTTTATTATCTAAATATGCTATAAGTTCGTCGATAGGCAGACGTATTTGTTCCATAGTATCTCTATCTCTAATTGTGACGGTGTTGTCTTCTAAAGTATCAAAGTCAACTGTTACACAATAAGGAGTGCCGACTTCGTCTTGTCGTCTGTAGCGTTTGCCAATAGAGCCAGAGTCATCATAATTGCAATTAAATTTTTTGCTAAGTTTTCTGTATAAGTCCATAGCAAATTCGCTAAGCGCTTTCTTTTGCAAAGGAAGAACTGCTACTTTTATAGGGGCAAGAGCAGGGTGGAAGTGCATAACTACACGTGTATCTCCGCTTTCTAGCTCTTGTTCTTCGTATGCATTGCATAAGAATGCAAGAACAACTCTATCAGTGCCTAAACTTGGCTCTACGACATAAGGAACGTATTTTTCATTGGTAACAGGGTCGATATATTCTAAATTTTTACCGCTTTTCTTTATATGCGCGTTAAGGTCATAATCGGTACGGTCAGCAATGCCCCAAAGCTCGCCCCAACCGAATGGGAATTTATATTCAAAATCAGTAGTTGCCAATGAGTAGAAAGAAAGTTCTTCCTTGCTGTGGTCTCTAAGACGTAAAACGTCGTCAGTCATACCAAGCGCAATCAGCCAATTACGGCAAAAGTCTTTCCAATAGGCAAACCATTCTAAATCAGTACCCGGTTTGCAGAAAAATTCTAATTCCATTTGCTCAAATTCGCGTGTACGGAATGTAAAATTGCCGGGTGTTATTTCGTTACGGAAACTTTTACCTATTTGCGCTATGCCAAAAGGCACTTTTAAGCGGTTGCTCCTAACTACGTTTGTAAAGTTTACGAAAATACCTTGAGCCGTTTCGGGACGCAAATATATTG
>DATFIH010000050.1:0-6074 GCA_035270205.1 Clostridia bacterium
TTTGAGTAAGTCCCATCCCATTTATAAGAGACATCGACTTTTTCTCTATTAATTGTTCAATTTTTCCAGTTTCTAAAATAGCATCGCAATCAATTTCATCAAGCCTTCGTCTTAAATTATTTAAAACATCCCTATTAACCAGACCATCGACATAACACACTATAACGGTAGTTCGGCTTTGCCTGCCTAAAATGCGACTTTCCATAACAAGGTTTTCATTGCGAATTTTCCTTCTTAATAAGGTTGTATTTGTTATAAGGTCTTCAGTAAAACCCTCACGCGGTCCTCTTGTCACGTTTTCCGAATCTGGAGTTTCTACCGAACGCTTATCCCACTTTTTTATATCACAAACGAAGTTTTTTTTATTGTAATATATACCTAAATTACCGTTTAGAACTTCTAGGACAAACTCACGGCTATCATCAGTATTTTTCAATGAAGTAAAAACGGATTTAGCAATATCTCCATCAAAGTTTACAGACTTTAAAGGAGCGATAATATCCCTATTCAAAAGGTCACGGTTAATCATACCGTCAACGTAAACAAGAATTGCTTCACTTGTATTTAGCGCAATTCTTTCTATCTTTACGTCCCAACTATTTTTAAAATCTAATTTAAGCTTATTAAACGTTACATCTATATCGCTTAAGAATTCTTGCTCCATATATACCTCAATGATAATTTTGAACTAAATAGAATAAAGTTATTCATAAAATGTTAAGATCAATAAATTACGTTTATTTTACAGTTTTTGCTAAAAACCATTGTTTTGGAGGAATAATTGACAAATAAAGCAAATACAAAGTATAATTTATGTAAAATATCTATTTACGAAGGAGAAAGAATGGCAAAACATCTTGATTCTAGCGGTATTAACAAGTGTATAGGTTGTTTTACTTGTCAAAGGGTATGCGCAACGATAAACTTCAAGTCGTTTACCGATGACAGGTCTGCAATTAAAGTAAGAACGCTGGGTGGTATGAGCAGCGGACATTTTGCAGTACATTGTCTTGCTTGTACCGGAGATAAACGTGCATGTGCCGAAGTATGCCCAACTAACGCTCTGATAGCCCGTGACGGAGGCGGAGTTAAACTGGACGAATCCAAGTGTATAGGTTGTCGTAAATGCGAACAAGCGTGTCCGACAGGAGCAATTCATTTTGCAAAAAGATATGATTATCCGATAGTTTGCAAGCAGTGCGGAATATGTGTAAAGTTTTGTCCGCATAATTGTCTAAAGATGGTGGAGGAAGGCGAACATGTTGAATAATAAATTAAGAATATTATATGTAAACCTTACACTCAAAAAGATAAAAATTGAATTGAGAGAGGATCTAAAACAATATTTAGGCGGTGTGGGTATTGCATCCAAACTGTTGGAAGAAAATATGGTTGTTGGGAAAAGTCCGTTAGATCCCGAACAACCAATAGTTTTGGCAATCGGTATTTTATCTTCTGTATTTCCATTGATGACAAAAACGGTAGCAACGTTTATATCCCCATTAACGGGAGAGTTTGGCGAAAGCTATGCAGGTGGACGACTTGCATATACTATTTTCAATGCGGGTTTTGATGCCATAGTTATTACGGGAAAAGCCGATTCATTAAGCTATATGGTTATTGAAAATGACAACGTGGAAATTCGCGATGCGCGTTCCTTTAGGGGTATGGGCGCCGATAGCGTTGGACAATATATCCGCACAGTTGGTGGAGGTAGCGGTAAAAGAAGTATAATTAGAATAGGACCTGCTGGAGAAAGTTTAAGTAAAATAGCGTGTGTAAACGTAGATACTTATCGTCATTTTGGACGACTGGGACTAGGCGCTTGTTTTGGTAGTAAAAACTTGAAGGCAATAGTTGTAACGGGCGGAGGCAGTATGTCTATACCCGATATGAAAAAATATTTCGATACCTACCGTGAAATATATGCAAGGGTGACAAGCACGTCACTTATGAGCAAATATCACGATTTAGGCACTGCTATAAACGTAAAAGTGTTAAACGATAAAGGTTCATTGCCGACAAGAAATTTACAAGCTACAAGTTTTGAGCACGTAGATGATATCTCAGGCGAACATATGGCAGAAAATAATCTAATAAGAAAGGTCGCGTGCGTGGGTTGTCCCATTGGATGTATTCATATCGGGCAGGTGCGAAAATTGTTTGGGAAAGGGTACGATTACCAAAGTATTAACGTTTCTTATGACTATGAACTGATTTCTGCTATGGGCAGTCTTATTGGCATAGATAAAGCCGATGACGTATTAGAACTTATATCCGAGGTCGAAGAAATAGGTTATGACGTAATATCCTCAGGTTGCTGTTTATCGTGGGCTACTGAAATGTATAGTCGTGGCTCTATTACAGATGTAGACACCTTAGTACCATTAAAGTTTGGCAATAAAGAAGGCTATTTGAAGGCACTGCAATATATGAAAGTAGGCAAGACAGAATTTTACAAGGCGCTTGCTAACGGTATATCCGACGCTACTGCAAGGTATGGCGGAGCAGACTGTGGTTTGCAGATTGCAAAAAATGAAATGCCACAATATCATACAGGTTACGGCTCGATTGTGGGTTATGTTTTCGGAGCAAGGCATTCACATCTATGCAACGGTGGATATTCTATCGACCAAAAGATGAAAGAGTTTGATAAAGATAAACTTGTAGAAAGTATTTTCAATGAAGAAGTGAGCAGAAATCTTTTAAACTCTCTTATTGCGTGCTTGTTCGGGCGTAGCGTATACGATACGGAAACGATACATACGGCATTGGAGGGAGTGGGAATAAAATATACAACGGAAGAGCTTAACATAGCATCGGAAAGGATATATGCAACAAAACTTCGCATTAAGAAAAAATTAGGATTTAATATCAAAAATGTTAAAATACCTCAACGCATTTTAACCACCGAGGCAATGGGCAAGAAAGTGGACCCTGAAATTGTGAAAGAATTAATAGAGATGCTAGATAAAAAGAACGAGGAGTTACTCGCAAAATACAGCAAATAAGAAAAATTTATAAAGTTTTAAGGACTGATAGCAAATTTATGCGTTCAGTCCTTTTTTTATAATCTTAAACCAAGATTTAAGAAGTCAAAAACTTTAATCATATTATAGTTTAATTAATCTCATAATAAATATACGATAAATGAGATGTTTTACTAAGCTATTTGTTTTACAAACAAAAGTTTAATGTGTTAGACTGCTATTATAAGCTTAGATAATTTTTTGTAAAAGAAGGAAGAAAAAATGAAAATAGAATGGCAAGGTTTTGTTGAGGGAAATTGGAATAGTGCAATAGACGTAAGGGATTTTATATTAAAAAACTACGTCTCGTATACTGGCGATGAAAGCTTTTTGTCAAGCCCAACCGAAAGAACAAAAGATATGAATACGCAGATAGAAAAGCTATTTGCCGCAGAAAGGGAAGCAGGTGGTGTTTTAGATATCGATACCAAGCGGATATCTTCACTACTTAGTTTTGCGCCCGGTTATATAGATAAAGAAAAGGAACTGATAGTAGGACTACAAACCGATAAACCTCTTAAGCGCGCAGTTAATCCGTTTGGCGGCATTAAAATGAGCAAAAAAAGCTGTGAAGAATACGGTTACAAATTGGACAATAGCCTAATGGATTCGTTCAGATACAGAACAACACATAATGACGGTGTATTCAGAGTGTATACCAATGAAATGAAAAAGGTAAGACATACAGGTATCATTACAGGTCTTCCCGACGCTTACGGCAGAGGCAGAATAATAGGCGATTATAGGCGTGTAGCTTTATATGGTATGAATTATCTTATTGAAGAAAAGAAAAAAGATAAACTTATCTATGGCAAGAAAAGTATGACTGAGGACAATATCCGACAGCTTGAAGACATATACAAACAGCTAGAATTTATGGAGCAGCTGATAACAATGGCTAAAGAGTATGGTGATGATATATCTAAACCTGCTTCCAATGCGCGCGAAGCTATACAATGGCTATATTATGCGTACCTTGGCGCAGTAAAAGAGCAAAATGGCGCAGCAAACTCTATCGGCAGAATTTCCACATTTATAGATATTTATATAAATCGCGATATACAGCAAGGTATACTTAATGAAAGTCAGGCGCAAGAACTTATTGATGACCTTATATTAAAGTTGCGTATGGTAAGGCACTTAAGAACGTCGTCATATAACGACCTTTTTGCAGGTGATCCGGTCTGGGTCACTATGGCGGAAGCAGGGATGACCGAGGACGGCAGATCTATGGTTACCAAATCTTCTTTTAGAGTGCTTAATACCCTTTATAATCTAAAACCAGGAGCAGAGCCTAATATTACTGTGCTTTGGAGTGAGCAACTTCCGGAAAATTATAAAAAATTCTGCGCAAAAGTAAGCATTGATACCGACTCTATACAATACGAAAATGACGATATAATGCGTCCTGCATATGGCGATGATTATGCGATTGCGTGTTGTGTTTCGGCAATGAGGACAGGCAAACAGATGCAGTATTTTGGCGCAAGGTGTAATATAGCAAAGTTACTGCTTATGGCATTAAACGGTGGACGTGATGAAATCACGGGAGAACAGATAGGTCCGCAAGGTAAAATTTTTAGCGAAGACAAACTCGACTATGACGAGGTTATTGCTGCGTATGACAAGTATGCGACGTGGATGGCAGAACTTTACGTAAATACCCTAAACATAATCCACTATATGCATGATAAGTACGCATATGAAAGGCTTATGATGGGGTTACACGATACCGACGTAGAGCGAATTATGGCGTTTGGTATTTGTGGTTTAAGTGTTCTTGCAGACAGCCTGAGCGCAATAAAATATGCCAAGGTAACACCTGTAAAAGACGATAACGGTCTTATCGTAGATTATATTACCGAGGGAGAATTTCCTAAGTATGGCAATGATGATGACAAAGTAGACAGCCTTGCGGTTTGGATAGCTGAAGACTTTTATAATAAACTAAAAATGACAAAAACGTATAGAAATGCTATACATTCACTTTCGGTACTCACCATAACTTCCAACGTTGTTTACGGCAAAAAAACAGGTTCGACACCTGACGGAAGAAAAAAAGGTGAGCCTTTTGCACCCGGAGCCAATCCTATGCACGGTAGGGACAGTTGCGGGGCTATAGCAAGCTTAAATTCAGTTGCAAAACTAAATTATAGCTGTTGCCGTGACGGTATTTCAAATACATTTTCGGTAACTCCAAATATTTTGGGAGAAACTGAAGCCGATAGAAAGATGCGACTTGTTACGCTTATAGATGGTTATTTTTCACAAAAAGCACATCATCTTAACGTCAACGTGCTTAACAAAGAAAAGTTAATAGATGCTATGGACCATCCTGAAAACTACCCCAACCTTACAATAAGAGTAAGCGGTTATGCGGTAAACTTTAACAAACTTAACAAAAATCAGCAGTTGGAGGTCATTAACAGAACTTTCCACTCAAAGATGTAATATGGATGGATTTATAAATTCTTATGAAAGTTTTGCCACAATGGAAGGACCCGGCATAAGGTTTGCTGTATTTATGGCAGGCTGCAATTTAAGATGCGCGTATTGCCACAATCCCGATACTTGGGGAGGCGGTCAAGCTATAGACAGTCAAAGTTTATACAAAACTGTACTTAGATACAAACCATATTTTAAAAATGGCGGAGGCGTTACTTTCAGCGGTGGAGAACCGCTTTTGCAAGCAGAATATATTTTGGAAGTAGCGCAATCGTTAAAAAGCGACGGTATTCATATTGCGCTTGATACATCTTGTAGTTTACTTGAAGATAGTCAAAAGAAGTTATACAATTTGTGCGATTTAGTTATTGCTGACCTCAAATTCACAACAAAAGAAAATTATAATAAATATTGCAAAAACGATATTTTGGGAACCGTAATATCAACATTAAGTCACCTAAATGAAAATAATATACCAGTATGGATAAGAATAGTAATAATACCTGAAATAAACGATACTAAAGAAGCTATATCAGAATATTATTCGATTGTTAAGGACTTTACCAATATAAAAAAGATTGAGTTAAAGCCATTTCATAC
>DATFIH010000051.1:0-3995 GCA_035270205.1 Clostridia bacterium
ATATTCTATTTACGAATGAAAATAAAGTAATTTGGGAGGTATTCATGTCAAAATTAATGGAAAGCGTGTTTATCAGAGCAAAAAGCTTGAATAAACACATAGTTCTTGCAGAAGGCGAGGAGCTACGAATTATCAACGCAGCTAAAGAGATAGTTAAAAGAAATATCGCAAGAATTACTCTTATTGGTGACCCTAAAATCATCGAAAAAAAAGCAGGGAAATTAGATAATATTAATATAATTAATCCCTGCACCAGTGAAAATACAGCAAAATACATCGGTATTTTATATGAGGCACGTAAATCAAAAGGTTTGACATTGGAGCAAGCTCAAAAACTTACTCTTAATCCGTTATACTATGCAACTCTGATGTTAAAATCAGGAGATGCGGACGGTATGGTGGCAGGTTCGGTTAATTCGACAGGCGACGTAATGCGCCCAGCTTTGCAAATAATAAAGACAACACCCGGAGTAAATACGGTATCTTCTTGTTTTATTATGAGTATGCCTGAAGACGGTCCCGGATTCAAATATGGTCAAGATGGAGTTCTTGTATTCGGCGATTGCGCCGTTATGCCCAACCCCAATGCAAACCAACTTGCAGATATTGCAGTAGCAAGCGCAAACAGCGCGAAGATTATTGCAAACATAGACCCGAAAGTTGCTATGCTTAGCTTTAGTACTAAAGGGAGCGCAAAACATGAGTTTGTTGATAAGGTATGCGAGGCTACAAAAATTGTTAAAGAGCAGGCTCCAGAACTTGTTTGTGACGGAGAATTGCAAGCAGACGCTGCGCTTGTTGCAAGTATAGGAACGTTAAAAGCACCCGGAAGCTGTGTTGCAGGACAAGCCAACGTATTAATTTTCCCCGACTTGCAATCTGGCAATATAAGCTATAAATTGGTACAAAGATTGGCAGGAGCAGAGGCTGTTGGGCCTATCTGTCAAGGCTTAGCTAAACCCGTTAACGACTTAAGTCGTGGTTGTTCTGTAGAGGACGTGGTAGGCGTTGTTGCAATAACTACGTTGCAATGTAATTAGGAGAAAATAGATTATGAAAGTTTTAGTTATCAATGCTGGTAGTTCTTCACTCAAGTATCAAGTTATCGATATGGATAACGAAAAAATGCTTTGTAAAGGCTTAGTCGAAAGGATAGGCTCAGAGGGAAGCAAAGTTACACATCAAACTGAAGGCAAGGAAAAATTAATTATAATAAGAGATTTGCAAGACCATACCGCAGCATTGAAAGTTGTTATCCGCGCTTTAGTAGATAAAACTCACGGTTTACTTAATGATATAAACGAATTGGGCGCTGTTGGACACAGAGTGTTGCATAGCGGAGAAGACTTTTCAGATAGTGTGTTAATTACCGATGAAGTTATAAAAGTTTGTAAGAAAAATGCAGTTTTAGGTCCATTACATATGCCTGCTAATATTGCGTGCATAGAGTCTTGCAGAGAGGTTATGCCCAATGTTCCTATGGTAGCAGTGTTCGACACTGTTTTTCATTCTACCATGCCAAAGTATGCTTTTATGTATGCTATCCCTTATGAAGATTATAAAAAATTTAAAATTAGAAAATATGGTTTTCATGGCACTAGCCACAAATACGTTAGCGGTGAAGCGCTTGCAAAGATGGGCACAAATAAATGCAAGATGATAACTTGCCATCTAGGTAACGGTAGTTCCATAAGCGCAGTACTAGACGGCAAATGCATTGATACGTCAATGGGTTTGACACCACTAGAAGGCGTTATAATGGGTACTAGAAGCGGAGATTTAGACCCTGCTGTTGTAGAGTTTATGGCGCAGTCGAGAAAGATATCAGTTGAGGAAGTGTTAACTATTCTTAACAAAAAGAGCGGATTTTTAGGTCTTTCCGGTATGAGTGATTTCCGAGATTTGACATCTAAAGCAAGTGAAGGCGACGAAAGAGCCAAACTTACCGTTGATATGTTTGCTTATCGCATAAAAAAATATATTGGCAGTTACGTAGCTGCTATGAGTGGACTTGATTGTATTGTATTTACCGGCGGCATTGGCGAAAATGCAAGCTATGCAAGGAAAAGAATTATGGAAGGGTTGGAGTGCTTTGGCATCGACTTTGACTTCGATTATAACGAAACGGCGCCACGTGGCGAATATGTAGAGTTGCAAAAACCTAACTCTAAAGTAAAGGTTATGGTATTACCAACCAATGAAGAATTGGTTATTGCCAGAGATGCTATAAGGCTTACTGCAAATTTATAATAAGTAGTATAATTAAGTTGACAAAATAGCATAAAATCTTTATAATTTATAAAGCAAATAAGAAGTGAAATAAGTGGAGGTAAAAGATGGCAGTACCAAAGTGTAAAGTATCCAAGCAAAGAGGGAATAAAAGATTTGCTAATTGGAAGTTAAAACCTATTAGTTTAGTAGAATGCCCACAATGCCATAATCTGATGAAAAGCCATGCCGTTTGCGGAAGTTGCGGTTATTACAATGGTGTACCCGTTGTAGTCAAAAAAGAGGCTAAAAAGGATTAGTTCAGTAGCAATTAACTTACAAAAATATTGAAATAGAGGAAAAGTTTTCCTCTATTTCTTGTATAAGAAAATAGGAGAGATTATGAAAATAGTAGTAGATGCTTACGGTGGAGACAACTCACCGCAAGAAATTATTAAAGGCGCATTGCTCGCTTTGGAAAAAGCAGAGGATATTAGTATAGTTTTAACAGGCAAAACCAATGAAATTAAATCTTTACTAGACACCAACAATTATTCAGGTACAAAGATAGAAATTGTTGAAGCTGATGAGGTCATAACTAATGACGATAGTCCGACAGATGCGATCAGACAAAAAAAATCATCGTCGCTTGTAAAAGCGTTTGATTACCTTAATGAAAATCAAGACGCAAAAGGATTTGTGTCTGCAGGTAGTACTGGCGCTGTGCTTACTGGGGGCGTACTTTTACTTAAAAGAATAAGAGGCATTCAACGACCTGCTTTAAGTCCTATTTTGCCAACTATTAAAGGTGGTAACGTTATGCTTATCGATTGTGGAGCAAACGTTGAACCCAAAAAGGAAAATTTAGTTCAGTTTGCGAAAATGGGCGCTATTTATATGAATAAAGTGTACAAAATTGATAATCCAAAGGTTGGATTGTTAAGTAACGGTACTGAAGATAAAAAAGGTAGTACGCTTGGAAAAGAAACTTTTCCACTATTGAAAGAATCAAATATCAATTTTATAGGCAATATGGAAGCAAGAGAAATGCTTTCGGGGGATTATGACGTAATAGTAGCGGACGGTTTTAGCGGTAACATAGCCTTAAAAGCGTGTGAAGGTACGGCACTTAGTATGTTTAGCTTGATTAAGCAAGGCATAATGTCGGGCGGTCTTAGAGCAAAGATAGGATATCTTTTATTAAAGCCTGTTTTTAAGGGTATAAAAAAGACTCTTGATTATAACGATAACGGCGGAGCTGTACTTTTAGGACTGGAAAAGGTGCTTATAAAATCACATGGCAGTTCAAAAGCTCTTGCTATTTGTAATTCAATTTTGCAAGCGAGAGAATTGATATTAAGCGGAGTTATTGACGAAATTAAAGGAGAATTCACCATTGCGAAGTAATTGGATAGAAGAAGCGGAGCAGATTATTGGCTATACTTTTAATAGTAAATCATTATTAGTTAGGGCATTTACCCACTCTTCTTATGCAAATGAACATATAAATTTCCCCGATTATGAAAAACTAGAATTTTTGGGAGATGCGGTACTAGGCTTTGTTATGAGTGTTTACTTGTATAACTATTTTCCCAATATGAATGAAGGTGACCTTACTAAAAAAAGAGCAGGCATTGTTGGTGAAGCCACGTTGTCAAAAATCGTGGAAAGATTGGGACTAAATCGCTTTATTCTTGTAGGGGCAGGCAACCGAAACGATAATATTTGCAATTCAACTTCAGTAAGATGTGACCTTTTTGAATCTATAATCGGAGCAATACTTTTAG
>DATFIH010000052.1:0-4887 GCA_035270205.1 Clostridia bacterium
TTAATGGGGTTTTTAGATTTTTTATTTCGCAAAGAGAAAGTAAAACATTTGGCTAAGCTCAATGCGAAGGTAGATGAAATCAATGCTTTAGAAGAAAAATACGCAGCGCTATCCGATGAAGAACTGCGCAATCAAACTGATATTTTAAAAGAAAGATTTGCAGAAAATAACGACTTGGACCAACTCCTTGCCGATGCTTTTGCCATTGTTAGAGAGGCAAGTAAAAGGGTGCTGAATATGCGCCATTTTGACGTGCAGCTAATAGGCGGAATAGTACTTCATCAAGGACGTATTGCAGAGATGAAAACAGGTGAAGGAAAAACGCTTGTTGCCACTTTACCCGCTTATCTTAATGCTATTGCAAAAAAAGGTGTTCATATCGTAACGGTTAATGACTATCTTGCAAAACGTGATGCGGAGTGGATGGGCAAGGTTTATACGTTTTTGGGTATGACAGTTGGATGTATTTTGCCCAATATGAGCTTTGCTGACAAAAAAGCCGCTTATGCGTGCGACATAACTTATTGTACTAATAATGAACTTGGGTTTGACTACTTAAGAGATAATATGGCTACACACAAAGAAAACGTTATGCAACGCGGACATAGCTTTGCGATTATAGACGAGGTTGACAGCATACTTATCGATGAGGCAAGAACACCTCTTATTATTAGCGCGCCCTCCAATAAAAGTAGTGAAATATACGCAACTATTCAACGTTTCATACGCACACTTAGAGAAGATGATTATGAAATGGACGAAAAGGATAAAAGAATATTCCTTACCGAATTGGGTGTAGATAAAGCCGAAAGATTTTTCCGTATGGACAACTTGGGCGACGAAAAAGGCGCTGACCTTAATACTAAGATAAACAACGCGCTCAGAGCCAACTTTATTATGTCTTGCGACCAAGATTACATTGTAGAAAACAACGAAGTAATAATTGTCGATGAATTCACGGGCAGAAAAATGGAAGGAAGACGCTATTCGGAAGGTTTGCATCAAGCTATTGAAGCTAAAGAAAATGTGCAAATAAAAAGAGAAAACCGCACCATAGCAACTATTACGTTCCAAAACTTATTCAGAATGTACAACAAATTAAGTGGTATGACCGGTACTGCAATGACTGAGGAAGCTGAGTTTAAAGGCATTTATAATTTGGACGTCATAGAAATACCTACTAATATGGAAATGATTAGGGTAGACGAGCCGGACAAAATTTTTGCGACACTAGATTCCAAATATAATAACGTAGTTGAAGAAATCGTAAACTTACATGAAAAAGGGCAACCTCTCCTTGTTGGTACTATAAACGTGGACGTAAGCGAATTGCTAAGCAGAAAGCTTATGGCAAAAAGAGTTCCGCATAAAGTACTTAACGCAAAAAACCATATGCAAGAAGCATCGATTATTGCGCAGGCAGGACGCATTGGGGCAGTTACTATCGCAACGAATATGGCGGGACGTGGTACTGACATACTGCTCGGCGGAAATCCCGAATTTATGGCAAAATCATTTATGGCAAATGAAGGATATTCATCGGAAATTATTAGTATTGCAAGCGCATATAACACCTTGACCGATCCCGACCAAATAAGCGCAAGACAACATTATACTTCCTTAGTTGGTAAATTCAAGATGGAAACCGATGTTGAAAAGCAAAAGGTAAAACAGCTTGGCGGTTTGCGGGTTATGGGTACAGAAAGGCACGAGAGTCGCCGTATAGATAATCAGCTTAGGGGACGTAGCGGACGTCAAGGCGATGAAGGTAGTTCGGTTTTTTACTTGTCTTTTGAAGACGATTTGCTAAAAAGGTTTGGCGGAGACAGATTAAAGCAGATTATGATGATGTTTACCGGCAAAGATGAAAATGCAATGTTGCAAGTGCCGATTTTGTCAAAACAAATAGAAAATGCACAAAAACGTTGTGAAGATGCTAACTATGAAAGAAGGAAACACGTTTTAAACTATGACGATGTTATGAATCAACAGCGAAAACTTATTTATGAGCAACGCAATCAGGTACTGAATGGCGAAGACGTGCACGGCCAAATACTAAAGTATATAAAACCGCTGATTGAAAATATTGTAAGTCAGTACGTCAATCTTTCTAACAGCAATGAAGAAATAGTGGAATATAACTTATTTAATAAAGCATTGGAACAAAGAGTATTAAAAATGGGCACCAATTTTGCTGATAGCAAGTTGATAGCTTTAGCAAACTATGAAAAGATTTGTGACGAAATTTGCGAAGAAGCCCAGAACCAATACGAGGAAAAATTAGAATTTGCCGAAGATAACGGCATAAATTTCCGTGAAACCGAACGCAACGTAATGCTAAACCAAGTAGATAAACATTGGATGGAGCACATTGACGGTATGGATATATTGCGTAAAGGCATAGGCTTGCGAGGCTTAGGACAAAGAGACCCTGTCTTAGAATACAGACGGGAAGGCTATGAAATGTTTGACAATATGATAGACAGCATACAAGAGAATATCGCAGTAATGCTATGTAAACTTAATGTTGACCAAGTTGTGGAACGTAAAAACGCATTTGAAGCGCACGTTAAAGAGATTAAGCAAAAGCAAGCAGGAGTATACAGTAATAGCCCATGCCCATGCGGAAGCGGTAAAAAGTATAAACATTGTTGCGGTAAGAAAGATTAATAATTTATGATAGATTTTTATGTGCAAAGACAAGAATTGGATAGATTGACCACAGAATTGCAAACACTTTGTGATGCAATGAAAATTGATTCGCTAAAAAATGAAGTAAAACGTCTTTCTGAGGAACAAGAAAAAGAAGATTTTTGGCAAGACGTCAAAAAAGCCCAAGAGGTTAATCGAAAACTTAACACCTATAATAAGAGAATTAAGCAGACTCAAGATTTAAAAAAGCGTCTTGAAAACGCTGTCGGGCTTCTTGATTTAGTAGAAGAAATGAACGCTGAAGAAGAAGAAGAAAACGCAAAAAAAGAAGTACAACTCATTTCTAAAATGATAGAAGATTTGAGCATAGAAGCCTTATTAAAAGGTAAATATGACGCATATTCGGCTATACTTACGTTACACGCAGGAGCTGGCGGTACTGAAGCGCAGGACTGGACAGAAATGCTATACAGAATGTATTTTCGTTTTGCCGAAAGGAACGGTTATGTAGTTAAGCTTATCGACAAATTGGACGGTGAGGAAGCAGGACTGAAAAGCATAACATTTATGGTGGAAGGCGAAAATGCCTACGGCTATCTCAAAGCGGAAATGGGTGTTCATAGGCTAGTTAGAATTAGCCCGTTTGATTCTAACAAGCGCAGACACACGTCATTTGCAAGTTTGGAAGTAATGCCTGAGATTGATGATGACCCAAGTGTTGTGATAAAGATGGAAGATTTGCGAGTTGATACCTACCACAGCGGTGGCGCAGGTGGACAAAACGTCAACAAAACAGCAAGCGCGGTAAGGCTTACTCATTTTCCTACGGGCATTGTCGTACAGTGTCAAAACGAACGTAGTCAGTTGCAAAACAAAGAACAAGCTATGCGTGTTTTGACCAGTAAGATTGTAGAATTGCGAGAAAGAGCAAGTTTGGAAGAAGCTATGTCAATTAAAGGTGAAATGAAAAAAATAGAATGGGGCAGTCAGATAAGAAGTTATGTTTTTTGCCCTTATACTTTAGTAAAAGATCACCGTACCAATTATGAAAATAGCAATATCGACGAAATTATGGACGGCGATATCGGAGAGTTTATTACTCAGTACCTAAAGAGATTATAAAATGAGTTATTTACCAATATCGCAAGAAAAATTAGAAAAATTAAGAAATCGAGATGATTATTATATTTTGGCAATAGAATCAAGCTGTGATGAAACAGCGGTTGCAATAACAAAAGGGAAAGATATAATAGCTAGCGTTATTTCCTCACAAATAGAAATTCATAAACGTTTTGGCGGTGTCGTACCGGAGATTGCTTCAAGAAATCACATATTGGCTATCGACAACCTTGTAAAAGAGGCGCTTGATAGTGCAAACCTTACATTTTCGGACATTTCGGCAATTGCTGTGACGTATGGCGCAGGCTTGCTTGGCGCATTGCTTGTCGGTGTTTCTTACGCAAAAGGCCTAGCGTATGCTTTAAATTTACCCCTTGTTGCAATAAATCACGTAAAAGGGCACGTTTTTGCCAATTTTATCACGCATAACGATTTAAAATTACCCTTTATATGTCTACTAGCTAGTGGCGGTCATACAGAGATTATTGAAGTTGTTAGTTATCACGATATGAAAACTTTGGGTAAAACTTTGGATGATGCCGCAGGCGAAGCTTTCGATAAAGTGGCTAGAATACTTGGTTTGCCGTACCCTGGCGGACCGCAGATAGAACAAAGAGCAAAGCTAGGTAAAAATAATATAGCTATGCCAAGAGCGTTCAAGGGCGAAAAACATCTCAATTTTTCCTATTCGGGACTTAAAACTGCCGTAATTAATTACGTGCATACGCGAAAAATGAAAGGACTTGAAATACGTCAAGACGATATTGCTTGCTCTTTCCAAACGGAAGCAGTTGCAGCTTTAACAGAGAGAGCTTTTAGAGCTTGCAAAACTTACAAATATGATACCATATGTGTTGCGGGCGGAGTCGCTGCAAACTCTTATTTGAGAGAGCAAATGGAAAAAATCGGGGAGCAAAATAATGTACAAGTTATGATGCCTCCTAAGTATTTATGTACGGATAATGCGGCGATGATAGGTGTTGCTGCTTATTTTGCAATAAAAGAAGGAATAAAAGCATCAACATTAACACAAGATGCTGAAGCAAATGCATAAAACATATTGTAAAAAATTTTAAATATGCTATAATAAAAAATGTGGAGGTAGTTATATGAGAT
>DATFIH010000053.1:0-3597 GCA_035270205.1 Clostridia bacterium
GCTGTCTTTGCATATTATCTTATTGTCGGGGTTATAATAATCATGACGTTAGGACTTATTCTACTAAACAAAGACTTTAGTGAGAGTTTGAGTTCGGACGGGCAAATATTTAATGATATTGGGAACATGCTAAAATATTCACCATACATACTGGGAGTTGCCGCTGTTTTCGGTTTGATTTCTACAATTATTTATGCAAAATCTACGACACTTCGTAGAAAAGGTGGCAATGTAGCCGCCGGTGTTATTTTAACAATACTTTCGATAGTTGGGGCAATAGTTATTTATATATACGCGAAAGGCAATCTTCAGTAGGCGGTTTAATTTAAGAAAAAATATAATAAAGGTAAATGCAAATTAAAGCGTTGCCACTAATGAACTTAGCTTATAATTATTGATGGCTTATTTATTGATATTTGGCTCACTTTTTGCTTCTTTGTCTTCCACATTGGTATCTTGCTCACTTTTTGCTTCTTTGTCTTCGGCTTTGATATCTTGCGGACTTTTGGTTTCGTCCTCTTGTGCCAAAAGATTTAGCACCTTTTTGTCAACTTTCTTTTTAGTTATGCCATAAATAATTAAAAGGATAGTAGGGATTATTGTTACCACGATGAATATAACATAGGGCATAATTTGATCGGACAATAGTAACTCTATTACCATTGTTTTATCTATTGCAGGTATAAGCGCCAAGATAAAAACAAGTATGCTTAATGCGATAGAGACTGCAGAATGTTTTAGTTTTTTAAACATTTGTGTTATAATAAACGATGCCATGCAGTTATATATGGTAAGTTTTAACAACGTTCCCGGGAACCAAGCAAGCGTATTTAGTGATTGTACCTTTTCAATAATATTAAATAGTTGTACTTGTCTGGTGAACAAAAAATAAGGATTGAATGAGCGAGAAGCAAACGTATAGCCAAGCGTGAGGATAACTGGAAGCAGTATCATTAAGAAAAATATAACATACAGTAATATATTAATAAAATAAACTTTTATAGGATCGGCTCCTTGTTTCAAAAAATAGCTAAAGACAAATATTATTGATATTTCGGAAAATCTTGCCGCTGTAAAAACTGCGCCTTTAATTATATCCAGGAAATATGAATCCGCCACAATAGGTTTTATATTGGTTAAATCAAAAAATTCTGTGCCAGCCAAAGAAAATAAAATTATAGTAGATAAAATTGCAGGCACTACCAGTACGCTTATCCTTGCCACAACGCCCGGTCCTTTTGACGCAGCATAAGTTATAGGTATAAGAGCTGCTAAAAGCAATGCCCACATAGGTGTTTCCACCATAATTGAGAGATTTATAAATTGCATAGCAACCAACATACAGGTAAAAAAACACATTATAAAAAACAATACATAACAAATCGCAGCTATTTTCCCCAATATCTTGCCTGATATGGCATCAAAAACTTGATTTAGTGTGAGTCCCCTAAATTTTTTTATTATATATAGAAGGGGTGTATCAAAAATAATAATTAGAGGGATAGATACCAAAAGCACCACCCAAACATCTTGATTTTTAGGATATGTGTTTAAAATAGGCAAATAAGTGTATGGGAACATTATTGCGCTACCAAGCGACAGCATAAGGAGTTCTAATGGTTTTATAAAAGGTTTTCTCGTCGTCATATCTTTTTTTCCCACAAGAAAGGTTTGTTTATTTCACCTTCGCGTTTTATAATAAAATTACATTCTACATTTACAATAGCATTCTTATAATAATCATCCCAAATTTTTGATATCTCCCGCCATTGGCTGGGATTGTCTTCATGCAGTGTCGCGCCGAATCCGTAAATATCGCTTCCCATCTCCATTGTTTTTGTTACAGAATTTAAAATAGTTGTGGTCATATATTCATTGGCTTCTTTTTCTGTCACTTGTATCATATCGTAATAATTTTCGTCATTGACGCCATTAGTTAAATAATTATGAATGGTTACATTACCTTTTACTTTAATATTGATGTAAACTTGTTGACCTTCCTTCTTGACTTTTATCTCGCTTTTGGGCTGTATGGAAGATAAAGATATGGTATCTCCACCCTTTTCTAAATCAAAGCTTATAAATTCTGCTTCGTTTATTAATATGTTATAAACTTGAGTATCTTCTGTGTATAAATATCCAACAAATTTAAAATCTTTAAAAACGGCAAGACCTTCGCTTTTCATTTCATATTCGGCATCTTCGTTTTCACTTCCCGGATTCAGAGAAGGAGTCTTAACAGATTTTGAAAATTGAAGTTGTCCCATAACAGGCTGTTTGCCTTCTACGTAACAGTTTCGAATAAATTCGAAAGTCCTTATAAACACACTGGTTGAACTCTTCTCTTGCTTTTTATAGTGTACTTGCTCTAAGAAGCTACCCACGTGAGTAGCAAGTCCAATTGCGCTTTTATATACCTTGTCAATGTCCTCGTTTCTAACTACCACCAAAAGCGATGTTTCATCAGTAATGGTATCTCTTGCTGTAAAATCTAAAAATTTTTTAAAATATAGTTCGTCGGACACAATTCTTTCCGACAGGAAGCGCACCTTATTATGGGCAGCAAATACGGATTTTTCCACTTTGGAGGTTAAGTTGTTAATTGATTCATAAAACGATGCTCCTTTGCCTTCGACAATTATACTTGGATTATTATCGCTTGGCGAAGTACCTCCGCCGGCTCCACCAACAGCAGAAGAATTTAAGATTGATACAAGTACGACGATATTGCCTTCTTCGTCGACGTCATAAACAATACTGTTAACGATGGCAAGGTCTTTTGGTTCTTGAGCAGACCAACAAGAGCATAAGCTTGCTGAAGTAAGAATAATTAATAGTAATAATGCTATTTTTTTCATTATGACATCCTCTTTAAATTGTCTTTTTGAATGGAAGCAGGTCGATATTTTAACTGCTTTGTAGGAAATCTTATCAGACTGTCTTTAAGGTCGTTTTTGCCAAAGAAACTCATTATTGGTACACCAAAAGACTTTATTGAACTAAGCTGAGTTAACATGACAATGATGCCCGCACCAAAACCTATAAGTCCCATTGTTGAGCATAATATTATAAATAAAAGTTTGTAAATAGTGGTAAACTCTTTTAAATTAGGAATTATATACCCAGAAACCGCCGAAAGCGCAACAATAATTACTGACGGTGAGCTAACAATGCCTGCAGATACTGCAGATTCGCCAATAACCAAGGCGCCTACTATTGATACTGCCGAACCCAATGTTCTGGGCAGTCGTGTGCCTGATTCTTTTAATAACTCCATCATAAGTGTTAAAAATAATATTTCTATAGCTTCAGGGAAAGGAGTTTTTTCCATAGATGCAATTATTGTTATCAAAAAAGGCGGCGGCAACATTTCTGGATTGAAAGTAACTATACTTATATATAAACCAGGGAGGAAAACGCTTATTATAAATCCCAAAAATCTAATAATTCTAAGGGTAGATGAAATCAGAGATCTATGATATAAATCTTCAGATTTTTGTAAGTTTTCTATAAAAAGCTCGGGCATATAAAGAACGTGCGGAGTGCCGTCACAAAACAAGCATACCCGCCCGTCCAAAATCTTTGTCGCCAATATAT
>DATFIH010000054.1:0-3793 GCA_035270205.1 Clostridia bacterium
ATGATCAGTATGGCAACGAAGATGGTCCTATGGGCGCAGGCGGCGGCGGTTTTGATTTTAACAATTTTGGTGGATTCGGCGGCGGCGGTTTTGGAGATATTTTTAGTGATATCTTTAGCTCGTTTTCTGGCGGTGGAAACACAAGAACTAATAGACAAAGAAATGGTGATGATATAGAACTTGTGCTAAATCTTACCTTTAAGGAAGCTTGTTTTGGTGTCAAAGATAAGGAAGTTAGCTTTGCCAGAATAGAAAAATGCCCAACTTGTAAAGGTTCTGGGGCAAAAGACGCACAAAGCGTAAAAACTTGTAATAAATGCGGTGGTCGGGGCAGAATAGTAGTTAATCAGCGTACACCGTTTGGCGTAATGCAAACAGAACGCGTATGCGACGAATGTTCAGGAAAAGGCAAAATTATTACCGACAAATGCGCTGATTGTCGTGGCAAAGGATTGGTAAGAAAACAACGCACAATTAAAGTAAATATACCGGCAGGTGTTGACAATGGTCAAATGCTGACAATGCGCGGAGAAGGTAGCGCAGCTCCCACTACTCAAGGTGAGCGTGGCAATCTAATACTTGTATTTAAAATAACACCACATTCATTATTTACAAGGGAGGGCGTAAACTTAAGTTTCGAATTGCCAATAACCATTTTTCAAGCTACTCTAGGAGCTAAAATTGACATACCTACGCTAGATAAACCTGTTACCGTGGAAATCCCCGAAGGGACTCAAAGCGGCACTGTAATTAGAGTTAAAGGTAAAGGCGTAAAGAATTTACGAAAAGAATCGTATGGCGATTTATTCGTTAAAATAATTGTTGAAGTTCCTAAGCTTTCCGGAATTAAAGAAAAATCAGAATTCAAAGATTTTGCAAGCAAGCTAGATAAATTGAAATATGAAAAAGTTGACAGTTTTAATAAGAAGTTGAGAAATTTATAACTTATGAAATGGTATGAAATCATTGTTAAAACTACATCTGAAGGCGCCGAGCTTGTAGCCGATGCCTTTTTTTCTACCGGACTTACGGGCGGAGTGAAGATAGTAGATAAAAATGATATATTAGATATAATTAAAAACAATAAAAATTGGGACTATATAGATGAAAAATTATTACAAATGGACAACACCGTAATGGTGAGTGGGTTTGTAAGTAAACAAGAATTGCAAAATACAAAACGTCGCCTTATTGAAATTCTAGATAATTATAATGTAAATTATGGAGAAATAACATACAAAGAAATAGATAATATTGATTGGTATGATAATTGGAAACAGTATTACAATCCAATAGAAGTTGGTAATTTTGTGATAGTTCCCAAATGGTTAAATTATGAAAATTCTCATAATAAATGTATCATACGCATAGACCCGGGTATGGCTTTCGGGACGGGTGAACACGAAAGTACCCGCATTTGTTTGGAGCTTATGAGTCAAGTTGACTTTAAGTCTAGCAAGGTAATAGATATTGGGACAGGTAGCGGTATCTTAGGCATTGGCGCAATACTTAATGGAGCTGAGTCTTGTTATATGTGTGATATTGATTCCATAGCGGTAGAGGCGGCTATCGAAAACGCAACGCTTAATAATGTGATGGAAAAATCCACTATAGAATTAGCGGATTTGCTAACCCAAAACGATATAAAAGGTGATATAATTATAGCTAATCTTACTGGAGATATACTGATTAAGCTAGTAAATGATTTGACAAAATATATTGTTAAAGGCGGAATGATTATATGCTCAGGAATTATTCATTCTAAAAAATGCGTCGTAATCAATGCTTATAAAAACGCTGGCTTTAGCCTTATCAATGAAATTTGTATGGGCGAATGGAACGGATTGCAATTCCGATATGATTAAAATTATGGATTTAAAAAGATTTTTTGTTAAAGATAAAATAATTGGCGACCAAATTATTCTCGAAGGAGAAGAATTTTATCATGCTATAAAGGTAACTCGTCATAAAGTTGGGTACAGTATAATCGTTTGCGACAATACAGATATTGATTATTATGCAAAAATAACTGCGATTAATAAAGACCACTTGATAGCAAAAATTGAAAAAAAAGAAAAAAATGTAGCCGAAGCTACACAATCGGTTACTTTGTATCTGGGAATACATAAGGATATTGATGAAAGTGTTCAAAAGGCTGTAGAGCTGGGCATAAAGAGAATAGTTCCTTTTACGTCACAACACGGCAATATTGACTCGGTAAATTATGAACGCCTTAACAAAATAATATTAGAAAGCAGTAAGCAATGCGGACGTTCACAGCTTACAGTTTTAGAGAAAGCGGTCAGTTTTGCACAAGCGATACAAGATGCAAAAGAAACTAATTTGTTGTTGTTTTACGAATATGAAAGTGAAAATAAAATTGGTAATGTAAAACTAAAAGACGATACGTCAGTGGCTATTTTTATAGGTAGTGAGGGTGGTTTTTCGGTAGAAGAAATAGAGTATGCGAAAAACAAAAACGTACAAATACTAACACTTGGCAAGCGAATTTTACGTGTGTCGACGGCTGTAGTTGCGGCAATTACACTGTGCATGGCACGACTTGGAGAAATGTAAAAGAGTGAAAGCGGTAGTTTTTAACCTTGGATGCAAGGTAAACCAATACGAATGTGACATAATTAGCGAAGCGCTAATTAAAAAAGGATACAGTGTAGCCAATTCTTTGGAGTATGCCGATTTATATATAATAAATACTTGCGCTGTTACTAACGAAGCAGAGCGAAAATCACGGCAAGCAGTATCGCGTTGCCAAAAATATAATCCCGACGCTAAGATAATTGTATGCGGTTGCGCTAGCGAAAAAACTCCTGTAGAATTTTTAAAAAGTAATGTAACTTTTATAACTGGTGTTGCAAATAAAAAAGATCTTTTATCGCACCTTGATGATAAAATAGCATCGATAAATATTTCTAAAATTCCGGACGTTTTTGAAGACGCTAACCTTGAATTAGCAAACCGTACACGCGCGTATATAAAGATACAAGACGGTTGTAACAATTTTTGCTCTTATTGTATTATTCCTTATTTGCGTGGTAGAAGCCGTTCAAGAAATATTAAAGATATAGTTTTGGAAGCTAAAAATCTTGCGCTTAGCACAAAAGAAATCGTAATCACAGGCATAAATTTGCAACAGTACGGTGAAGATATAGGAGTGGAGTTATCGGATTTAATAATTGCATTAAAAGATATTGACGTTAGAATAAGATTAGGTTCTTTTTATGTGGAAGCGGTAAATGAAAAGCTTCTTTCGGCGTTGTTTTCTTTAAAGCATTTTTGTCCACATTTTCACTTATCCTTGCAAAGCGGTAGCGATAGCGTGCTAAAAAGTATGAATAGAAAGTATACTACAAGTCAATACCTTGACAGGATACGTCTTATAAGAAGTTTTGATGCAAATGCGTCAATAACTACGGATATTATCGTAGGATATCCGACAGAGACCGAGGAAAACTTTGAAGAAACGTTGAAATTTGTCAATCAAGTTGGCTTTAGTGATATTCATATATTCCCGTTTTCAGCAAGAAAAGGAACTGTTGCGGAAAAGCTTCCTATTCTTCCTAAAAATGTTATATCTTTAAGAAAAGAAAAGCTAAATATAGCAAAAAATCGTTTAAAAAAAGAGTATTTGACTTCGAACCTCAATGTTTCACAAAATGTAATTTTTGAAGAACAAGATGAAGATTATTTTGTAGGATATTCGGAGAGGTATATAAGAGTTTATTCTAAAATACATTCAGAAATTGGCATTGTTGTACCAAAAGATTTATATAAA
>DATFIH010000055.1:0-4758 GCA_035270205.1 Clostridia bacterium
AAAACTATATTAAGTATCAAATATAACACAAATGGATGCAAATTACCCAATTGGGGAATTAATGTAAAGTCTATGGTAATCAAGTTAACTGCTTTATAAAGTATGAAAAACGTTAATATAGAGTATGCTGTTTTAATACAATAACCTATTGTTTTATTAAATTTTTTATTGTCCCAAAATATTGTAAATATTATGTAAAAACTACTTGCAAAAACGTAAGATATTATATTTATGTTTACTATAAAAAAACCTATTATGCAAGATGCAATAGCTGTCAACAATGCTTCTTTGTAATAATTTTTCGTCAATGGCATCATTACGCCTACTGCCGCAATAACAGTTAATGAAAGACTTAAATTCCGAATTAAATACGCAAGTGTAACAAACAAAATTGCTAACGCCGCGCCTAGTCCTGCCAGCGCAAATCTTGCCCCATAATTCTTTCTCATTTGCTTAACAACAACTTATGAGATCGCCGCCCATGCATTCGCAACAGCAATCCGCGCAAATTAAGCTAGAGCAACAGTCACAAGCTGATGATCCTCTACGACCCATATTGTCACCTTCTCTAGAATATGTTCTTTGTGTATTCCCATTGTTGGTGTTACGATAATAAGATTCATTTTGCTTTGGTGCAGCTTCATTCATTTTGTTTATCATATTTTGCCTGGCTTCAGTATACTTTGTGTTGTATGGCTCCAGACTGCAAGCAAATTCCAATTGTTTAAGCGCGTCTGACGTCCAATTTTTCTTATAAAAAATAACAGATTGCAAATAATGCCATTGAGCTGTGCGTTCTTGACAATTATCAAGTATGTTTTGCGCCTCATCCATATTTCCTGCTTTTATTGCGTTTTCCACATCAACTAAATTGCTGCCTGTGTATTCAACGTTATATTTTGCACGCAAAATATCGCTGGCTTCACGATACGCATGTTCTATTTCTTCTAACTTTTGACAAGCGTCAGTGCCTGTTTGACCTTCTGCAAATCGTAAGTCAGAGTATTTATTGCGTAAGTTTTTGTATGCATCAAAAAGTTCATTTTGTGTACAATCTTCACTTACCTCAAGTACTATAAACGGGTTTTTTGACATTTTTCACCTCTCTTATTTATCACGAATTCGGTTCGGCTTGCTAAACCTTTATATATTATGTTGCTTAGCGGGCCCTCACTTATATTTATTTTCATAAGTTCATAGGCATTTATTATTTTGTCTATGCACTCATTTGTTATCCATCTAATCTTAGTTTCTACTATATTATATATATTATCATTCCACTCAACAACATTTCTTAAAAATGGGTTATAGTTGCCTTTATCATAGTCTTTTTTTAAGTCATCCAGCGCATCAATAATATATACCCACTTGCCCAGATAAAAACACAATTCTTTTAAATTCTTATCGCATTTATCAGTCAAATGTTCGGCAACTGCTATCATCATATCGCCAAAACAGTCGCTTAAAACATTTTCATCGGCTTTTTGTTTTTCATAATCTCTAAGATGCTCATAAGCGGTTGCTACTTTCAAGTTAAATTCTTCGTTTCTTTTCTTTGCCTTTTTAAAATAAGGAGTAAGCGCTGCTTTTATTATCTTATGTTTTCCCTCATCGACCACATCATCATAAATTTTATAATACCCAAGTATCGTATTAATATCGGCTATTTTTGATAAAATTTCGTTATATTTAACGTAGGATAATCTCTTGCCTAATGGATGAACAAAACATCTGCCTTGTAAAAATTCAGGATCTTTATCCTCATAATTATGAGCAAGGAGAGCAAGCAAAACAATATCATAATTTAACGTAAGACGCATTGTTTGTCCCGTTTGTTGCCCGATTGCTTTGCATAATCCACAATAATATGAACGGTATGTTTGATAGTCTTTTATCAAAATATTTGGCTTATCAATTACTACGTATCCAAACATTAGGCTTCCACCAAGCCGACTTTTCTATATACTTTACTAAGAGTGCGTCTAGCTATTGCTCCTGCCTTTTCAGCACCATCTTTTGCAACCGCCATAAGAAATGCCTTGTCGCAAATAAGCCTGTTATATTCACTTTGTATAGGTCGCAAGAATTCTACCACGGCTTCACCTACTTCTTTTTTAAGCTCAGCATAGCCTTTACCTTCATAATCTTTGACAATAGCATCAATTTCTTTATCTGTTACCGCGCTAAAAATGGTCAAAAGATTGCTTATCCCGGGTTTGTCTTCACTAAATGCCACTACTCCATCGCTATCTGTCACTGCGCGTTTAAACTTGCGGATTACTGCATCTGAGTCATCTAACAAACTAATAGTTGCATTGATATCAGGATCTGATTTGCTCATTTTTTCTGTTGGATTTTGCAGCGAGTACACTTTTGCTCCCTGTTTTCCTATATACGGCTCAGGAACTGTAAAAGTGGGGCTATAAAGATTATTAAATCTTACAGCTAAATCTCTTGTTAGTTCTAAATGTTGTTTCTGGTCAATACCTACAGGCACTAAATCAGCTTGATAAAGCAAAATGTCCGATGCCATCAAAACAGGATAATCCATAAGTCCAATATTAATATTGTCGGCATGCTTTAAAGATTTTTCTTTAAATTGTGTCATACGATTGGCTTCGCCAATATAGGTAAAACAATTCATTATCCAAGTAAGCTCTGCATGTTGCGGAACGTGGCTTTGAAAATACAAAATATTTTTCGTCGGGTCAAGCCCTAACGCAATATATTGTGCAAAAAAGCTTAACGCAGTTTTTCTAAAGTCAGCAGGCACTTGCCTAACTGTTAGCGCGTGCAAATCAGCAATGGCAAAAATCGTAAAATATTCTTCATTTAGTTTAAGCCAATTCTTAATTGCTCCTACATAATTACCTAAGGTTATACAACCTGTTGGTTGTGTGGCGCTATATACAACTTTCTTATCTTGTATCATCTAGTTTTTTTCCTCTTTTAAGGCATCAACAACAGCGTTGGCTATATCGTGTTTTGATATCACCTTGTTGTGTAAAACCTCCATTGTCTTAAGCTCTTCTATTTGCTCTGGGATGTCCATAGCGGTCAACATATATAGTTTCTTTGCTGCTTTTTGAGCGTTTGGTTCGTCATTATGACTTACAGCTTTATAAACATCTTGCGGAAACTTATAAGGATTTGCCGTGCTTACAACAACCGTTGGCGTGTCTTCGTCTAAAGTTTCGTTTAAATAATGTAGATACACGCTCATAGCTACCGCTGTATGCGGGTCTAACAAATAACCATACTCATCAAAGAAATTATCTATACATTGTGCTGTTTCTTCCTCTGTTGAGCAATAACCCAAAAATTCTGGAAAACTCTCATTGAGTATTTCTTCATCAATTCTATAATATCCGGTTTCCTTTAATTGTTGCATAAGTTGGTTAACGCATGTCGAATCTCTGCCCATAACTTCATACAATAACCGCTCAATATTACTACTTATGAGTATATCCATACTAGGACTCATTGTTTTGAAAAAGTCTCGGTTGCTATCGTATATGCCGCTAGAGAAGAATTCGGTTAATACGTTATTTTTATTACTTGCAACAATAAGTTGCTTTATTGGTATTCCCATTTTTTTTGCATAGTAAGCAGCCAATATATTACCAAAATTCCCACTTGGCACAACAAAGTTAATCTCATCGCCATTATTTATTTCGTCATTTGCAAATAAATCTACGTAAGATGAAACATAATATGCAATTTGCGGCAAAAGTCTGCCAAAATTTATACTATTAGCGGAACCAAACTTATAACCTTCCGATTTGAGTTTTGCAATGATATCTTTATTGTTCAATATACTTTTAACTGCGTTTTGCGCATCGTCAAAATTACCATCAACGCCAATTACATGAACGTTATCGCCAGTTGCAGTTTGCATTTGAAGTTTTTGCATATCGCTTACGCCATCTTGTGGATAAAATACAATTATCTCAGTACCTTCTACGTTTTTAAAACCTTCCAAAGCAGCTTTTCCGGTATCTCCACTGGTCGCTACCAATATCAAAGTTTTGCTATCATCGCCCTTTTTTTTCTTGCTTCCTACAAGTAAATGAGGCAAAATTGTAAGCGCAATATCTTTAAATGCAAGCGTAGGTCCGTGCCACAATTCCAAAACATAAGTATTGTCATCAATTTTTGTAAGTGGCGCCGGGTCTTCGTTTTCAAACTTTTCATATGCTAAATTGGTATACTTTAGCAGTTCTTCATAGGTAAAATCTGTAAGGTATAGACTCATAATGTACGCCGATCTTTCTTGATAATTTAGATCGAGCATATCCTCTATATCTTCACTGCTTATCTTAGGAAAGAACGACGGTATATATAATCCGCCGTCTTTCGCAATACCATTAATCACAGCTTCGGCACCGCTTACGGGGCCCTGTCCTCTGGTGCTGTAAAAATCCATACTGCTCCTTATTCTTGAATATATTTTGCCAAAAACTCAGGTAAGTTTTCTCTATCGCAAGATACTGTTATGATAAACTTTATCCCTTGGTTTGAAATGCTATCTATTGCCATCATAAATTCCGCCATATCTTGCGAATCAATAGTTGAACACATCATTTTATAAACTCCATCGATATAAATAGTCTCTATATCGTAATTTCCATTAACAAGACCTTTAATAAAGCCTATTAATCCGTCTTTGGAGGTTATCCCAATATCAACAACGTCAACGAATCGTATTTTTGAAGTTATTTCCATTCTGTAACGGCTGGTTGCTGCTAAAAATACAAC